>DATHEW010000321.1:0-6384 GCA_035318425.1 Candidatus Acidiferrum sp.
ACGGCGGAGTCGCTCGTGCTGCCGTTGTTAAATCCGAATACGCCGCCCGCGGCTCTGTTCGCGGACAGCAACCTGATCGTTGTTCCGGAATTCCTGCGCGAGAGCTCGGCGATTGCGGACTACTACGATCCGCCGTTCACACTGGTGGGCAGCGCCACGGGCAAGGCTGATAACAATGCCGAAGTGGTGGACGAACTGTTCGCCCACATCACGGGTAGCGTCACCTACGTTCCCTTCCGCGAAGCTGAAATGCTCAAAGCCGTTTGCAACGCTTTCCATGCTCTGAAGGTTGCGTTCGCGAACGAAGTCGGCGCGCTCTGCTCGGCCATGTCCATTGATGGTCACTCGCTGATGTCGCAGTTCGTCAAAGACACCAAGCTCAACATCGCGCCGACCTATATGAGGCCCGGTCTTCCGTTCGGCGGATCCTGCCTGCCGAAAGATTTGCGCATGCTCTGCCAGGTGGCGGGCAATCATGGCGTAGAAATGCCGCTCTTCCGCGGCACGCTCGCCAGCAACGAAGCGCACCTGAAACGCGTGATCGATCTGATTCCGGCGAACGGCGCGCGCCGCATCGGCCTGAACGGTCTGGCATTCAAGTCGGGTACAGACGATCTGCGTGAAAGCCCGATTGTTTCGATCGCCGAACATCTCATCGGCAAGGGTTTCGATGTGAAGATTCACGATCCTGGCATTCATGCTTCGCTGCTCACGGGAGCGAACAAGGAATACATCGAGAGCCGAATCCCGCATTTGTCGAGCCGCCTGGTGGCCACGCTCGATGAACTGGTGGAGCACTCCGAAATCCTGCTGCTCACGCGCAACGGCGAAGAACTCGTCCAGCGCATCACGGAACTCGGAAAGAAGCCGACGCTCATCGATCTGCGCGGACAGGACAAGGCCGTGAAGCAGATGCTTGCGGCGCGCAAAAAGAAGAGCAAAACGACAGACCTCGCATTGAAACCCGAGGTGCCGATTGGCCGAAGCATCCTTCCGAAGACGGGGCGTAATGGCAACGGCAACGGCAACGGTCACAAGACAAAAATCATTCTGAAGGGCTAAACCTGAACTGACGACTGGCCTCCGGCGGCGATGTCCGCCCGGAGGCTTTCGTTGGAACGTCTGCAGAACTGGAGATTTTATGGTGATTCGTTTCACGCACCTTGCGGTCGTCGCACTGCTCTGGTCTGCATGCGCGGTTTTTGGCGTTTCCTACCGAGTTTCGAGCGGGTCCGATCGCATTTACATCACCGGCCCCGGATCGGCCACGCTAAGTGACGTTAAGGCGGGGGTGCCAAAAGCCGATCTCCATCAGGTATCGCCGGGAGTGTGGCACCTGCGTCAGAACCTCGTGGTCGAGGAAGGCGCGAGGTTGGTGCTGCACGGAACGAAAATTGGTGGGGATGTGAATCAACTTCGGTTGCAAAGCAACAACACGGGAAATTCGAATGATCTGGTCTATCTCAGTGCGGACTGGGGGGCTATTTCCATTCGGAGCACTGCCATCACATCTTGGGACGACGCCGTCAACGGTCCAGACCTCGAATACGATCTTCACGGACGGGCGTTCATTCGCATTCGTTCGAAGCAGGACACCAACACCCTGGCGGCCCTCGAATCGCGGATGGACATCATCGACAGCGATGTCGGCTATCTGGGCTCTCACCGGCCGGAATCCTACGGGCTCGTTTGGAAGGTGCTCGAGAACAAGGTCTTTCGCCCCTACGGCGCGATCACCAACCTCTTCTCGATCGTCAATGTTTACGGCGACATCATGCGTAGCCGTATACATCACAATTATTTCGGCATGTACTCATACGGCTCGTATGGCCAGATCATGGTGGACAATGAGGTCGATCACAACGTGGGTTACGGCTTCGATCCGCACGACGACTCAGACTTCCTCGTGATCGAGCGTAACAACGTTCATCACAACGGTACGCACGGCATCATTGCCTCGCAGCGCTGCAACAACTTAATCGTCCGCAACAATGTCTCGTGGGCCAACGGCAACAACGGAATCATGCTCCACCGTTACTGCGACAACTCACTCGTTGAGGGGAATCGCAGCTTCGGAAATGGTGATGCGGGGATTGCGCTCTTCGACACGCGGAATACTATCGTGCGCAGCAACGTCTGCCAGGGAAACTTCACCGCGGGCATTCGGCTGAGCGTCGGAGCGGATGACAACCTGATCATCGACAACGAATTTTCCGACAGCCCGACTTACGGAATTTATCTCTACAAGGGAGTGGACGCGCCGTTCCCCGGCGACAACGGGCACTGCAAGCGGAACCAGTTTGTGAACAATTGGGTCCACAATAACCAGGGACCGGGAATCTTCCTTACGACCTGCGACGACAATGTTTTCTCGCGAAACATCTTCGACGCCAACGGCAGTGTGATGTGGTTCATCAACGGACTGCGCAACCGGATCGAGAGCAACGCCATTCCGCGCACCATCGTGGTCCGCACTCAAGGCACCGCCGCCCTGCCCGCTTCGACTCTCGCGCGCAACCAACCGGCGCTTTCGATCCAGCTCGATAACTTCAGCACGTTTACCTTCACCGACACGAACGCGTACATCTTCGATCCTGAAGAGCCCGGGCTCGCCACGACCGTGAACCCCGCTGGCAGTTCATTGCTTCTGACAACGATCGACATCGCAAAAACCTCGTTCATCCAGATGCGAAATTTCCAGGTGATCCCCGATGTCGAGGATGCGCTGGTGACCGTGACGATCTGGAACACGACCGGAGATCTGAGCAAGCGCTGGTTCACCCAGGCAAGTTCATCGACGACTCGAATCACTTACAGGGTCGGCGACCTCACGCCGGGCGTGCGCTACCGCGTGTTGAAGGACGCCGTCGCCACCAGCTACACCGCGGATGCCGCGGGCACGATCACGTTTCAGGACAACGACGTCTCGACGGGAGTCACAGAGTTCATGGTCCTTCTGTAGCCAGTTTCAATCATGAGAATCCCAGCGCCTAAATTTTATGCCGCGAAGATCAGTCGCCTGATCTTCGCTGCGACGTTTTTGCCCGCGTGTTTAATGTGGCTGACGGCTCGCGCTGAAGAAGTGCTGGTTTCCACGCCAAACGAACTCACCGCCACGGCGGCGCTCGCCAGCCCGGGCGACACGATCGTGATGCGAGACGGCGTTTGGACGAACGCAGACATTTTGTTCATCGCCAACGGCTCTGCGGAACACTCAATCACACTGCGCGCGCAAACGCTCGGCGGGGTTCACCTCATCGGGCAATCACGTCTGCGCATGGCCGGAAGCAATCTCGTCGTTGATGGCCTGGTATTCACGAATGGTTATCGCACGAACGAGGACATCATTGCTTTCCGTGAGTCCTCGACTTCCTTCGCCTACAACAGCCGGCTAACCAACTGCGCCGTCATTAACTACAACCCTCCGAATCTCACGAACGATACAAAGTGGGTTTCTCTCTACGGCACCAGCAATCGCGTCGATAGCTGCTATTTCAGGGGCAAGCAAAATGTCGGCGCGACGATGGTCGTGTGGGTGGACACCGATCCGAACAAGCCAAACTACCACGTCATCAGCCGTAATTACTTCGGACCTCGCCCGGAGTTGACCGCCTCTTCCAATGACGGGGAAACGATTCGTATTGGCACCTCGGATGTGTCGATGAATCTCTCGCGCACGACCGTGGAGGACAACTATTTGGAACAGTGCAACGGCGAAGCCGAGATCATTTCCAACAAGTCCTGCGAGAATACTTACAGGCGGAACACCTTCTTCGAATGCGAGGGATCATTGACCCTTCGTCATGGCAATCGCTGCGTTGTGGAGGGGAACTTTTTCATTGGCCGCAGCAAAACCCGAACGGGTGGCGTGCGTATCATTGGCGAAGATCACAAGGTCTATAACAATTACTTCCAGGATCTGGCCGGCACGAGCACGCGCGCGCCGCTCGTCTTCATGAAAGGCATTGGCGGCAACCCGCCTCCGCTCAATGGCTACTACCAGGTGCAGCGCGCCACGGTCGCATTCAACACCTTCATCAACTGCGCGACCCCGATTTTGATTGGGGTCGATGGCACCTCGGGCACAAATACCACCACCCTACCTCCGATTGATTGCATCGTCGCAAACAACATCGTGGTGCAGAACACCGGGACGGTTATCGATCCTCGGACACCACCGACGAGCTTTGCGTGGGAGGGAAATTATTTCTACGGCGTGAAGCTCGGCATGGATACGAATAGCGGAACCATTCGTACGAACCCGTTGATGACGCTTTCCGCGGATCAACTCTATCGTCCCAGCGCGATCAGCCCGGTGCTTGGGGCGGCCCAAGGGTCTTACACCTTTGTCACCAATGATTTCGAGGGCCATGGCCGATTGGGATTGAAAGACGTGGGCGCTGATCAAGCTTCCGTGAGTCCGCCACTTTCCACACAACTGACTTCAACAAACGTTGGACCGCTTTGGTTGCGCACCACCGGGACGTTCCTGATCTGGGCGCCGCCCGCGGACATCTTTTACGGCACTCCGTTGGGCGGGTTGCAATTGAATGCGAGCGCCAACGCCGGGGGAAGTTTCGCTTACGATCCTGCGACTGGCACGGTGTTGAACGTCGGCAGTAATCAATTGCTCAAGGTTATCTTCACGCCGAATTCCACAAATTACCTTTCCATCACGCAGAACGTCACCATCAACGTCCGTAAAGGTGTCCCGGCGATCAATTGGGCTAACCCGGCGCCGATCGCGTACGGGACGTCATTGAACGCGATGCAGCTTAATCCTACGTCGAGCGTGCAGGGTTCGTTTACGTTTAATCCTCCGCCGGGCGTGCTGCTGAATGTGAGCAACGGGCAGGTTTTGACAGCCACGTTCACGCCGACCGTGGGAAGCAACTATCTTTCGGCAACGGCTAGCGTGTTGATCGACGTGATCAAGGCAACGCCCGTGATCAGTTGGCCGACTCCCGGCGCGATCGAACAAGCCACCCCATTAACGACGTTACAATTGAACGCGTTGGTGAATGCACCCGGCACGCTTACTTACAATCCGCCGCTCGGCACGGTCATGATCGCGGGAAGTCACCAACCGCTTTCCGTGATCTTCACGCCCGCTAACTCGGCGAACTACTTATCGTCCAGCGCCACGGTCGAGATCAATGTCACGCTCAATGGAAAGACCAGGCCCAATGTGGGGTGGGCATTCCCGGCGCCGATTCTTTTCGGCGCACCTCTCGGCAGCGCGCAACTGAACGCGACGTCCGATGTTCCCGGCACATTTATCTATTCGCCGGCGGCCGGAACCATTCTTCCTGCGGGCAACGGCCGCATTCTTTCGGCCCGCTTTGTACCGAGCGATGCGAACAGCTACATGTCGATCACGAATACCGTCACGATTGATATCACGGCCGCGCCCACCAATCCCATCGTGCGCATCGCGTATCTCATTCCCACCAATCGCCTGGCGCAGGCCCACGCTGTCTCCACACTGCAAGCCTTGGTGCAGCAATATCAGCGCTTCTTCGCGATCGAAATGGAACGCAACGGATTTGGGCCCAAGACATTTTCATTCGAGACACAAGCAGATGGCGTAACACCAGCCATTCACGAAGTCCGTCTAACGGCCACTGACATTTTTCTGCGCGGCGATTTCAATGGCAGCCGGGTGCTCGACAAGGCGCGTGCGGCGGGTTTCCCGATTGGCGTTCCTGGGCAAGTCTGGTGGCTGATCGCCGAGACGCACACCGAGCATGCAGATGGCGTCATCGGAGGCGGCTTCGATCTGGGCGCGTATTCGCCGCAGTCGCCCGTGGACGCCGGTTGGATGATTACTGGAGGTGGTTCGCTTGCCCTTTACCAGATGCTTTATCAAACCAATGCCGCGCTCTACGACGGCTATACGGTGCCCGAAATCGGGCCGCACGCACTGGTGCAGGATGTGTCGTTCCCCTGGTTCCAGGGCATTACGCTCAGCGGGATCAGCTCGTCGGAAGTCGGTGCCGGCTTGCGTAATCTTGGCAAGGCCTTCGGTCTCGAGAGCGATTTTCGCAACGACGAAAACTTCAACGGCAACGTGATGGGTTTCGGCTTCCGTGGTATTCGAGGCGTGTTCCACCCGGAACGCTATCCTTACAATTATTGCGGTCTTTCCGTGGCTGCCGCGATGACGCTGAACTCGAATCCGTACTTCAATCCGGGCCGCGTCTCCACGGATTCCACCGTCCCATCGCTGAACATCACCACCTCGGGTTCCATCGCGCCGCTGAGCGGATTGATCGAGTTATCTTTCGAGGCCGCAGATAATGAAAACCTCAGCGCCGCTCTTCTGAAGTGGCACACGGATTCAGGTCTGGTGATGGTGGGAGAAATGTCTATGTCCGGAACTAG
>DATHEW010000322.1:0-6873 GCA_035318425.1 Candidatus Acidiferrum sp.
CCTTCCAAACCGAGCGCCGTTCGTCATGCGCAGTGCTCTCTGACATCACGATCGCGGGAACCGCGTTCCCTAGACACCATTGAATAGCTGCAAACGCGCCGCGATCCGACCACCCTGGGATGGCGACGGCATCCGGTGAGCACTCATCGAGAGATTGATCGAGGCGGGCCTTCAATTCGTTCGGATGCGCTGCGCGACTGTTGCCTTCGTTGAACAGCGTCACGCGCCGGTAAGATCGCGAGGCCTCCACCTTTTGCCACGCGTAATCACTAGTCTCCGCAGACAGCTCGATCGCAATGACCTCGCCGCATGTCTTCCCCGCAGCGACGAGGCGCGCATCATGATACGGACCGAAGCGATGGAAGATGACGGCGACCTTCACACTTTGGGCGCGTCACGGGTCGCGCGCGCATTCCGTAATCGCGCCAATCCCGGATCAGCAGACATGAGATCACGTTCCCTCGCATAGAACGCGACGGCACCGATGAAGATAGCGCTATAGAGAAAGCCGGGCAGGAAATCGATCGTTTGATGTGTGAGGGAGCGCATGGCCGTGGTGGTGATCTGGATGTAAAGAATCTGCGCAATTGTTCCCTCCGGATGGTTTGCAGCCGTCCACAGATTCTTGAACAGGTACGCAACGGCCGCAAAAAAGAGACAGCCGAAATAGCCGAATTGATTGAACGCATCGCCGAGACCGGTGACGGTTGAGCCACTGCTGGGTCTGTAGCCCAGGTGCTCTTCCATAAAATCGGCGGGATCGCGTTCAATGCCGCCAATCATGAGAGCGTTTTTGAAGCCCTCACCAAGGAACTGTGCCGGCACGAAACGAAACACAATTCGATTCCAATATCCCACTCCCCACTGGTAGTCACCAGACTGCTCCGTGGCAGCAATATAGACGGCCGCATTCTTCACTTCACTGATCGCATCTTCGTCAAGATACTCGGCCAAGCGTTCGCGAAAATTGATTTGCTTCAGGGCTTCCAGTGGATCCTCCTTTGCCAGTTGGCGATACTGGCCGGTGGCGGGAATCGCGAACATGGCTGCTACAATGGTCCCGACCGCGAGCCAACGCGGGGCCGCCTTTCCTTTCAGGAAAAACAGACTCATGCCTAGTGACAGCACAAAAAGGACGGTGGGTTCCCGCCTTCCGTAAAACACCGCCGCCTGAACAGGAACGAGCGCCGCGACAATGGCAGCCAGCCAGGCGAGTCCGCGCCCGTCCTTGAGAGCGCAATAGAAACAAATGGCAAAACCGGGATACACCAGACCCCCAAAAAACAAATAAATCGTGCCGATGCCTGTCATCAGGCCTGTCGACTCATCAGTCTCGGGAAGCGCGGCCATCTTCCACATGAAATAGTATCCGACCGCCACAAGAACAATGCCGCCATGAAGGAAGCGGACAGTATTCACCGGCACATTCAGCTTTTCCAGAAGAGCGGGATGCGATTTGGGCAAATACCCAGCGGAACAGCAAATCAATGAGAGAAGACACATCAGAGTGGTCATTTCCAGATAGATGCCGCCCCACTCATTCGCCACCAGCGCATACAACTGCGGCAGAATGAACGCGATGAAGGTGGCGCCCATGAAGTAGGGATACTCATATACGAGCCCGGGGCGCCAGGCCACGGCCGCCAGTACCAGTGCGCACCCGATGACAAACAACAGAAAATAAAACGACATCGAAAGTTTAGGCTGAAGAATCAACAAACCGGGCGGGGTAGTTGTGCGCAAGCGAGAAACATTTGACGGTATTGCGGCGCCAACTCGGGCCAGCTAAAGCGCTTGCGAACCGATTCACGTCGGCGCACGGCGTCCTCAGGAACAATCGGTCGCGCCAATACCGATGCCAGTTCTCGCGCGAGCGAACCTCGCTTGGAGAGATCCACAAGCACGCCTTCCTGCTCGAGTACATAGCGCATGACGGGATAGTCATGGGCAATCACGGGCAGGCCGTGGATGAGCGCCTCCAGATATACGCGTCCAAATCCCTCCTGCAACGAGGCGAGGGTGAACACATCCGCCGCACGATAGTAATCGGCGACTTGCTCGTAAGGCACCGAACGCGCCACAAAATTGCCCTCACCCAATTTCTCTCGCGCCAGCGCCACGATGGCTGCGCTGTGTTCATCCATCTGACCGAGCAGGACCAGGAACGGCGTGGCCGAATGACGGGACTTCGACACCTCACCCTGTCCCTCTCCCCGATCGAAGCGGAGAGGGGAACTGCTCATTGCAGCTACTTCATTCACGACATAGTCCATGCGTTTGTGTTGGGCAGCGATCCAACCGACGCTGAGAACGATCTTCCGGTCCAGAGGCAGGCCGAGACGTTCGCGAAAGGCGCGCTTCTGCGGGCCGGAGAGCGGTGCTCCGGCCGGGACATTGATGCCGTAGGGCACGAGAAACTGGCGTGTGGGCGATTCCCCGGCGGCCAGGGCTTCCTCGTAATACTGCGGCGCGACCTGATGAACGCAATCTGTCCGGTTGAACGGGGGATGACACGGGCCGCCATTGGAGAAGAGCAAGCGAAACGGCACACCGATTTGTTTGCGCCAGCGAAACAATTGAAAACCGAGGTTTGAATCACTGTAGAAAATCACGTCTGGTCGTTCGCGCCGGATTGCCCGGACCATGGATGGAAATGTCGTGAGTTGTTCGACAACGTAGCCGTTGCGGCGGATGCATTTGCCAATCAGCCGCGCCATTTTGCTCGTGCGCGGAATGTTCCAGAGCACTCGTTCATCCGGTTTCCCTTCACCTGCGCCTTTGTAGAGCGTGATGTCGAGTCCATCCGTTTCCCGCAGCCCATCGAACGCCTCTCGGAAAAATGATTCGATGCCGCGGTTCAAAATACCTATTCCGCTGCATGAGAAGAAGATTTTAAGCGGTCGATTCAGCGTTTTCTGATTTGAGCTTTTCGGCACAAGAATCACTGGAGCCAATCGAGTGGAACAAATCCCGTATCACCGGATATAGGTGAGCGGGTCGATGCCAAGGCGCTCTCCCATCCTTGAAAGCTTCAACCCAATTTCATTCCGAAATATTGCGGTAATCTGTGTCCTTGCGGTTACACGCGAGCACGGCTCATCCTAAATTGCCAATAATCTTCGCAAGTTCGCCACCGCTCCTTTTCCAGCTAAAGCGCTCTCTCGAAGCGCTACGCGCCGCTTTAGCCATTAATTCAAAAGCGTTCGTGTCTTGGGCAAGCCTTTCGATCGAATGCGCAACATCCGATGCCAGGTGTGGAGATAGCTGATGCGCAATTCCGTCAACTCCTTGAGTCACCATTTGGCAGATTCCACCGTTCCCACTTACGATGCATGGCAAGCCGAAAGCAAATGCCTCACTCATTGCGACGGGAGAGGAATCCGCGCGAGTTGGCAAAACAAAAATATGACTTTCTCGGTACAGTCGCTTCATCTCCTCGCGTTCCGGCTCCTTTGATTTGTCTAGCTTGCCGTGACATTTCACAAAGGTTTTATCGTCGCCGTTGAGCACGGGGGTTGCCCCCACTATATGCAGTTCAACGTTTACGTTTCGAGATCGCAGCAAGCGGACGGCTTCAACGGCAACATCGCCGCCTTTCCGCTTCCAATCCAGACCCACAAAGAGGCATTTGATGCCCATTAGCCGTGACTTATGTCGCGCGGCCCACACCTGAATCATTTCCGTATCTGTCGGAGCCTCTAAATTGGGTCCGAACGGGAGAACGCGAACTTTCTCCTCAAGGATTCCGTAATCCCGCACGGCAGAGTCGGCAGCCCATTTGGTGGAGTAAATCGCACAAACCGCTTCCTCGGTCGCGCGTCGGTCAATAGCAGTGCATCGGCGAGTGCTGCTGGCAGTCAAATTGGCGAAGTAGAGGGGTTGCGTCTGAACAAATGTCGTGTCGTACCAAAACAGTTTTGGTTTGCTGGAATCGACGAGGCGTAAACACCACGGCATCCAAGAAAAAACCACGTCGTAAGACATTCCTCTGATCGCCTTGCGCAATGCGCGTCCTCTCGCTGCGAATACGAGCGGATCGGACCAAAGTTCGTAGCCACGCCGCCCGCCCACCCAGTGTAACTTGCGGCGCATCCGCATAGCCTTTTCTGCGAAGGTACGCGGAACCACCTGAAGCGTTACGTCCAGCCCCTCTTCTCGCATTAAGTCCAAGATCGATCGGGCAATCCCGGCCCAGAGAAGTGGTTCAGTCAGAGGGTCACCCGGAGAAATAAAAAGAACCTTCATGAGGAAGCTGTTTTGTTCCATCCGGACGAACTCACTTTTCCAAAACTCTCTTGTTCACAAACAGAGCATCACAAAACACGGAGCGTCCGTTGTAGGTGGTGGAATCGCCAACCCCCCACAATACGAAATCATTTTGGCTCAAAAAATCATGAATTGTCCAAGCGGTAGCGCCAGATTCAAAACGCTCGAACCACGTCAGCTCAACCAGAATGAAACTCGTACGGCGAAGGGTTCCTTGAGCCCCGCGTAGGACGTGACATTCGTATCCTTCAGCGTCCACTTTCAGAAGAGAGATTTCAGGCCAATCCGATGCGAGTTCATCGACTCGTTCCACGTTTACCGAAATGCGCTTCGGATTTGCCACGCAATCAGGATCTTCCCAACCCTCCTTCGCTTTTACACCCAGCAGTGAAGCCGAAGTTGAGTCGGATGGAACGTTGAATGAGAGAGTCCCGGGCTGATCACCTGCAGCCAAATTTACACATGTCCAACCCTGTTGCTTGGCCGACTTCTCTAAAAGTTTTCTGAAGCTTTCGGGGTTTGGCTCAATCGACAGGATCTGCTCCGGGCGGTTAACACTCTGCCAGAACTCAGCCCATTGTCCGACATTTGCACCAACATCAATTATCTTCGCTAAGCCCGGCAGCCATTCCGGCCTGAACAAAGTGGCTCCAGACAGTCGGGCGGCTCGGGCGGCTGTCCTGGTCGAAATGCCCGCACGCGGTTTCAATTCGTATTTTCTGCAAAGATTGTGCGCGCGACGGTATTCTAGGATTCCGTTCGGCGTTAAATCACGGAACAAATTTTTCAGACTCATGATCGCGGAAAGTTGTTATTTCAATTGGAGACGGCGCAATGAGTGGTTCATGTCTCGCTCAATTCGTGTTCAAGACGACTCACAATTTCAGGAGAAATGCGCAGTGGGCGACCATCGTCCGACCAACCAACGCGCCTTGCATCCAACAAAGGGAGCAGACACTTATGCACAACACGTTGCAGCGCGCGAATGGGCGGCTTGGCCAAGTGGTTTGTCTGGTGGACGACTGGCAGTTCCGCGCCCGCAGCCCAGTGCTTCAGCCCCGGCGCATCATCCGGCGTGATGAACTTCCGCCACTCGCTCTCCTGCCAATAGTGAAACTCCGTGGTCCAGTTCTTCCGGTTCTCCTTGTCCGCCATCATCACGGCGCGCAGGCGACAGCGGCGATCAAGTTGCACCGGATCACGATGCGGATAATGCCGGATGGGCAACCGCGCGCGCGCGACGTAACCCGCGTTGAAGGGAAAGGAAACCGTTTCCGGCCACTGCATGGTGCTGCGGTAGCGGCACAGACGCGGCTCGGCATAGACGCTCACGGTGTAGTGGCGGCGCCGTTCCTCGATTGGGCAGGCACGATCGTTTAATGATTCCTCGCCACGATCCCATTTCTCTACCTCAGACTGCAACAGTCGGAAGTCGTAATATTGATGGTAGGCGATCGTCTCATGCGGTCGCAGGTGATGCTTCACGAACTCCGGCGGAAGAATGTGGTGAAACTCATCGGCATCGACGCGCAGGAACCAATCGCCGTCCCGCATACGCTGGCGCGCAACATGGAACAAGTAACCGCGTAGCCGCGTTTCTGAAAAATACACTGGCTCTTTCCGCACTGGCACGACCCGTTTGTCGTGCCCGGCAAACTCCTGAACTATCTCCCAAGTGTCATCGACGCTGCCGGTGTCGAAAACGTAAATGGCATCGCTCCACTTTAAGGCATTTGTCAGGCACTGGCCGATGATGTCGGCCTCGTCGCGAACAGGGAGAATACAGACAAACTGTGGCATGACAGGATTAAGAAGGGAAAGTCACGAACGGATTGGTTTGAAACCAGCGAGAGGCGCCGGCCGTAGTCAATTGCCCGCGGAGCTCCTCGGATCGCGCCGACGCTTCGGTGAAGCCATGTGCGGCGAACTTTTGGATCCAATATTCGCGAGGCTGTTCGTTGATGTGCCCAGTCCCGCCCTGATTTGGATGAGCGGCTGAGAACACAACCGGACACCGAAAGCCAGCGAGGAACTTGATGAGCGCGTCGCCGAGAAACGGCGGCATGTGTTCGGCGACTTCAAAGCTATAAACCAAATCAGCCTTCTCGCCGACCGCGACGGGAGGCGTGTGTATGAGATCGAACTTGCGGGCGTCCACTCCCTGTTTTCGAGCCAGAGCCAGCCCGTGTGAGGAACGCTCCAAGGCAATGGCACGAACCCCCCGTCGTTGGAACTCCGCCGCAAACGCTCCGCTACCGGCGCCAACATCCAACACCGTGCGGGTGTTGGAAAACATGGTCATTAAGGCCGGCACGACCAGTGGAGCGTTAAAAAGCGCTTCATCGTGGAATTGCCGCATGACAAACCGATTGTAGATCAGCCACTGCTGTCCCAATCGTTCCCCAAGCTGCGAGAGGCGGCGTCCTGCTCCATTTCGCAAGTAGCGACTCCAAGAAACGTTTGGTGCTTTCACGTGCTTATTCCCACAACTTTCGCAACTTCTTCAATTCTCAGTGGGCCCCTTTTTTTCAGTTGCCGGTAAAGCCAGTAGGTAGAGCGAGAGACAGGCGCACGGCGACGACATTCACGCATGATGGCTCGCAAGCC
>DATHEW010000323.1:0-3392 GCA_035318425.1 Candidatus Acidiferrum sp.
ACCTGACATATTCGGTTGCTGAAACGCCGTTTAGTTACAACGGGATGCAACTCATGGTCATCGCACAGAACACGGTCAGTAATGTTCTCAAATCCGCGACCAGCACCGTTGCCACCTTGACTGTCAGCGCGGACACGATCCCGCCGGTCGTTGTCAATGCGTTCGCAGCCGGTCTCAACCAGGTCATCGTCGTTTTCTCTGAACGCGTTTCCGCCGCGACCGCCACCAGCCTCGCCAACTATTCGATCACTGGTTTGGCCGGTACGCTGACCCTATCGAATGCTGCGTTGAATGCGTCGCAGACCAACGTCACGCTGACCGTCAGCACCATGACCGCTGGCAGCAATTACACCGTAACGATCAACGGGGTCAGAGATCGCTCTGCGGCTGCGAATTCTGTGGCCGCGAACAGCCAGGTGCAGTTTACCGCTTCCGCCACGGCATCCATCGATATCGGCGAGCCGGGCACTCCGAGTTTCATTACGAGCGGCGGCAATGGTTTTAACGTCAGCGCGGTGGGAACGAACATCGGCGGCATTGGCGACCAATTCACTCTTGCTTACCAGCAAGTGTCCGGGAATTTCGACGTGAAGGTTCGGATTCCGGCTTTTTCCTCGTCCGATCCGTTCGCGCGCGCGGGCCTGATGGCGCGCGAGACCCTCACGCCGGACAGCCGATTTGCTGCCTCGCTTTCATCGCCAAACGTTGGCGGTTCGTCATTTTTCTCCCGCAATGCGACTGCGGCGGCGGCTGTCGTGACCGGTGCGTTCCCAGGAAATTACCCTTACAACTGGCTGCGATTGGCCCGCAGCGGTGACGTCTTCACGGGCTATGCGAGCTTTGACGGACAAAACTGGGTGCAACTCGGGACAGTTACGATGGCGCTTGGTTCATCCGTTTATTTCGGCATGGCGGCATCGAGCGGCAGCGCGTCACAAACGGCGTCCGTCGAATTTCGAGATCAGCAAAGTGCCGCGGGCGGCGTGGTGATGCCGAGCCCGCAATTCGCGCGCGAACCTCTCAGCGCCTCGTCACGTCGCACCGGACTGGTCATTTCGGAAATCATGTACCATCCGAAGTCGCGCACAGATGGGAAGGAACTCGAGTTCATCGAGCTCTACAATTCCATGTCCATCTTCGAAGACCTCAGCGGCTATCGGTTGAGCGGCGACGTGGGCTTCACCTTCCCGCCAGGCACCATTATGCAGGCGGGCCAATTCATCGTGGTGGCGAAAGCGGCGGCGGATGTTTCGTCCACGTACGGAATCAGCGGAGTGTTTCAGTACGGCGTCACGAATTACTCCACAAACATCGTCGGCAATGTGACGAACCTGACGGTGATTCTCGAAACGAACGTGGTAGATGGCGTCACGAACGTGCGCCCGAGCATCGCCAATTCATTGAACAACTCCGGCGGGACTGTTCGTCTGCGTGGCCGGTCCGGGCAGGTTCTGTTGGAGGTGAATTACGACACGGATTCGCCGTGGCCGGCTGAGGCCGACGGATCCGGGCATTCGCTGGTCCTCGCACGCGCTTCTTATGGCGAAGACCATCCCGAGGCGTGGGGCGCGAGTGATCTCATCGGCGGTTCGCCGGGAACGTACGATTCGCTCGGATCAGAACCGGCGCGCAACATCGTCATCAATGAGTTCCTCGCGCACACCGATCCGCCGTTCGAGGACATGATCGAGCTGTACAACCACGGCACCACGCCGATCAATATTTCTGGCTTCTGGTTGAGCGATGATCTCGGCACGAACAAGTATCGCATCGCGGATGGAACTGTCTTGCAAGGGCGCGCGTTCATTGCGTTCACCCAGACACAGCTTGGGTTCGCGCTGACCGGGTCGGGGGAAGAGATCGTTCTTGTTAACTCAAACCGGAACCGTGTCATCGATGCGCTAAAATTTGACGGGCAGGAGAATGGTGTGTCCATGGGGCGTTATCCGGATGGCGCGCCCACGTTCCGCCGCCTGGCTGCCATCACGGCCGGGACCACGAATGCCGCACCGAGCAACAGCCCGATCGTAATCAACGAAATCATGTACAGCCCCATCTCGGGCAACGGCGACGACGAGTTCATCGAACTCTACAATCGCAGCGCCAGCGCGGTGAATATTGGCGAGTGGCGATTCGAGAACGGGATTGATTACACCTTCCCCAAGAACACGATCATTGGCCCGGGCTCGTATCTGGTGGTGGCGAAGAATGCGACGCGTCTGCGCGCGAACTATCCCAACCTCAACACCGTCAATTGCCTCGGCAACTTCAACGGCAATCTGGCCAACAGTGGCGAGCGCGTCTCTCTGGCCGCGCCGGATTACGAATTTAATACCAACAACACCGTCGTCACGACGAACGTGTCGTTCCGTTTCATCGTCAACGAAGTCCCGTACAAGAAGGCGGGCAAATGGGGTTATTGGGCCGATGGCGGCGGCAGCAGCCTCGAGCTGATTGATTCGCGAGCGGACAATTCGCAGCCGGCGAATTGGGCGGACAGCGATGAATCGATGAAGAGCACCTGGACCAGCTTTGAGGCCACCGGAATCATCGACTGGCCATTGGCACCACCTTCAGGGGTGAGCGGTGACCAGCTCCAGGTAATGCTTTTGGGTGTGGGCGAAGCCATTCTCGACGATCTTGAAGTGCGAACCAATGCCAATGGCCCTTCCGTCAATGTGCTGGCGAACGGCAATTTCGAGAACAGCCTGGTGAATTGGACCCTTCAGGGATCGCACGACCAATCATTCATCGAGAACACAGGCGGATTCACCGGGCGCGGTTTACACGTTATGGCGGCGTCGCGCGGCGACAATGGCGTGAACCGCATACGGAGTGCTTCGTTCCTACCGCCGGCTGCAAATTCGGTAGCGACTATTCGTGGCAAGGCGCGTTGGGTGCGTGGCTTTCCAGAGGTTTTGCTGCGCTTGCGCGGCGGCGTGCTGGAAGCGTTCGGACGTCTCCCGGTGCCGGCGAACCTGGGCTCGCCGGGCGCGCCCAACAGCCGTGCGATCACGAACGCCGGTCCTGCCATTTACGACGTCGTCCACACGCCGGCTTTACCTCAAGCCAACGAATCGGTCCGCATCACTGCCCGCGCCACGGATCCCAACGGTGTATCGCAGTTGATGGTCCGCTATCGCTCGAGCGCTGCGCCGACCACGTTTTCATCCGCGACGATGCTGGACAACGGTACGGGCGGCGATGCCGTGGCGGGCGACGGCCTGTTCACCGCCACGCTCACCGGCCAGGCGACCGGCAACCAGATCGGTTTCCACGTCGTGGGCGTCGATGGCGCAAATGTGACAAATCTTTTCCCGGCGGCAGCCCTGAGCCGCTCGTTCCCCAATGATGCGCCGACTCATGAATGCATTGTCCGCTGGGGCGACCCA
>DATHEW010000324.1:0-18996 GCA_035318425.1 Candidatus Acidiferrum sp.
CTGCAATCGAGCCATCACCCAAACGCAGCGACAGCTTGTTCGAGTCCGGCTTCCTGCCAAACAACATGGATCCGTCCGCCTGCACGGTGAAATTCGTGCTGATGGTGACGTTCGTCTTCACCACCGCAATATTCGTGATCACCTGCTTCGGCCCCGCGTCAGCTTCCACTGCGGCAATAACGTTCGTGACCTTCACCTGGTTCGTCACTACGATGGTGTTCGTCAGCACCATCACAATCGGCTCCGGCGGGAACCAGCCATCGGGCTGCTCCTTCAAAATGGCGGCGACGGAAGATTTCCACGCTTCAAACTTCGGGCGCTGTTTCTCCGCAGTGGCGCGGGCAAGTTCATCAAGCTGCGCGTTCAGTTTTGCCGCGCGGCGTTTCAGGAAAGGACTCTCCACAACCTCCTCCGGCGGGAATGGGTAATCGTTGTTCCAGCCTTTCAGGTCGGGGTTTGGCGTGTATTTATAATCGCTGTAAACACCCCATTGCCGCACGTCGCCGAAGAACGCTTTGAGCTGATAAAAGTCCTTCGTCGTGAACGGATCGAACTTGTGATCGTGACACTCGGCGCAGCCCACCGTCAGTCCCATCCAGGCCATGCCGACGGTGCGTACACGATCACCGCCGTACTTCGCGAGATACTCCTTCGGCTGCGCGCCACCTTCGCGCGTCATCATGTTGAGGCGATTGAACCCGGTCGCAACACGTTGCTCGGCGGTGTTGTTCGGCAATAGATCGCCAGCCAGTTGCTCAATGGTGAATTGATCGAACGGCTTGTTCTGGTTGAACGCATTGATCACGTAATCGCGATACGGAAACACATTCACGTTCTGGTCGCCGTGATAACCAACCGTGTCCGCGAAGCGCACCACATCAAGCCACGGCACCGCCATCCGTTCGCCAAAATGCGGCGACGCCAGCAGCCGCTCGACTTGCTTCGCATAGGCATCACGTGATTTGTCTTTTTCGAACACAGCAATCTCGGCGGGCGTGGGCGGCAGACCGGTGAGATCAAGGCTAACGCGGCGCAGCAATGTGCGCTTATCGGCTTCCGGCGACGGCTTAATCTTCCGCGCTTCCAGTTGCGCGACGACGAAGGCATCGATGGGATTTGAAACAGATTTCTTCGCCTTCACCTTCGGCGCGGCGGGCTTCACCGGCGCGATGAATGACCAATGCGGCTCGTACTTCGCGCCCTGCGCGATCCAACGTTTGAGCAACTCCTTCTGCTCGGACGTGAGCTGCTTGTGTGAGTCCGTGGGCGGCATCGCGTCGTCGGCATTGGTGGTGAAGATGCGCGTCATCAGTTCGCTCTCGTCCACCTTGCCGGGAACGATGGCGCCTTTTTCGATCGCGACTTCACGCACATCGAGACGCAGCTTGGCCTTGCGCGCGCCTTTGTCCGCGCCGTGGCAGCGAAAACAATTGTCGGAAAGGATCGGGCGGATGTCGCGGTTGTAACCAAGCTGCTGCTCAGCCGCGCGCGCGCTGCACGTCGCGATCACTACTGCCAAAAAAATACTTGTCCGACTCATACTCAATCGTGGAAAGGCGCAGTGTGGCTCAGGTTCAAACCAAATCCAAGCGGCCACTCATGCACGTCCTTTCTCTGACGTCCGTTGCAGCCGGCGCGATTCGATCTAGCTTAGGAACGCGTCGCGCGTGTTGCGGCGTTGCGCATGAAATGGTGGGAGCTGCTTCCGTGGAAATCGATCGCGAGGAGAATCGCGCGACGGCATGGATTCTTTGATCCCGTTCAGTTCCTCGACCGGATGCGCCAGTTCGCCAAGCCATCAGAGGTTGGCGAACCGATCGAACTGTTGCGCGCTGGAGCGGTCTTTCATGCACGCGGACTGATCAATCGCGCTGTTCAATTCAATCTCGATTGGGTGTGGCCGTATTGGATCGAGCGACAGTTCAATCCCGCGGACGAGTCGTTCGTGCCGCGCGCATTTTCCTTCAGTCACATCAATGTCACGCATCGGAACTGGACCGCCGTGGGACTGCCCGGACTCGATCTCTACCCGATTGTCGATCCGCGCGGGTTGGTGACACCGTGCTTCGATGGATGGTCGCTGGATTTCTGGATCGTCGGGGAAAGCGGCGAACCGCTGTTGTTGCCATCGAAAGCGAAGGAGTTCCAGCAGCGGGTGGAAACCGGAGCTGACTTGCGGGTGATTTCGCGCATCAGCCAAGGGAAACAGGAACTCAGTTCAGAAGTGTTCATGACGCTCGAAGGCGACACACCGTGCTGTGTCGTGCGCGTGCGCGCCACGGGCGGCAAGCTCGTTGTCGCGGCGCGGCCTTACAATCCGGAAGGCATCAGCTTCATCGATTCAATCGCGGTGGCGAGTGACCGCGAGTGGGTGATCAACGGGAAGCAACGCGTCCAGTTCAGCGCGACGCCAGAGCGCGTGGCGATGTCATGCTACGAAGGTGGCGATGTGTTGCAGAAACTTTTGCGCGGCGAGAATCACGACGCGATCACGTGCCGCGTCGGAATGGCCACGGCGGGCGCAGTGTTCTCGAGCGAAATGGAAGTTCGCGTGCCACTCGATGAGATCGGGACTCGCAGATCTCGTCCCTCCAACGTGGCGCGCTGGCGCGATGAACTATCAAGTTGTGCGAAGCTCGAAATTCCCGACGCGCGCTGGCAGCGGCTTTACGAAACGGCTGTCAGCACGCTGATCCTGCACGCACCGCACGAAGTGTATCCCGGGCCGTACACTTACAAGCGCTTCTGGTATCGCGACGCCGCGTTCATCCTCAATGCGCTCGCAAGCATCGGCGCGCACGAGCGTTGCCGCCGCGTGCTCGATGTGTTCCCACGCGGACAATTGAGCGATGGCTATTTCCGTTCGCAGGAAGGCGAGTGGGATTCCAACGGCGAGGTGCTCTGGATCATCGAGCGCTGTTTCGAGTTGAGCGGAAAGCCCATGCCGGATGAGTGGCTGGACATGATCGAGCGCGCGGCGCGATGGATTCTAAACAAGCGCATTCGCACGGGCGAGAACGCGGGTCTCTTACCCGCTGGTTTCAGCGCGGAGCATCTGGGGTTGAACGACTTCTATTATTGGGATGATTTCTGGGGCGTCGCCGGACTGCGCTGCGCGGCGAGGCTTTTGAAGCAGCAACATCCCGCGCGTGCCGCTGAGCTATCGAAAGCGGCTGATGAATTTATGCGCGTCATCGAGCAGGCGATTGCCGATGGCCAATTGAAGATCGCCAACGTGGGCGGGTTTGCCGCGCGCACGCCAGCAATTGCCGCCGCGCCAGATCGGCGAATGGATTCGGGCGCGGTGGGCTCACTGGTCGCAGACTTCCCGCTGCAATTATTTGCTCCGGCAGACCCGCGTATCCTCAACACGGTCGAGTGGTTGATGAACCGCAGTTTCTTCGGCGGCGGCTTTTTTCAGGAGATGATCCACAGCGGCATCAACGCCTATCTCACGTTGCACGTCGCGCAGGTGCTGTTGCGCGCAGGCGATGCACGGGCGCTCGATTTGATCGAAACGATTGCGCGAATCGCCAGCCCGACTGGTCAATGGCCGGAAGCAATTCATCCCCGCACGCTGGGTGGATGCATGGGCGATGGCCAGCACGTCTGGGCTGCCGCCGAGTGGGTGATGATGATGCGTAATCTTTTCGTGCGCGAAGAAGGTGCTGTGCTGGTGATTGGCGCGGGCGTGCGGCCCGATTGGTTGGAGCGGGGCAACACGATCCGCTTCGGTCCCGCCGCGACAGCTTTTGGTGCGGTAACGGTGAAAATCCAAACGAGCGGCGGTGCAACGCGACTTGAACTGGAGCCACATTGGCGCAGCACGGAACCGTTGATCGAGGTGCGCGTGCCCGGTTTCAAAGTCGCGGCGCGGGAAAGTAATCGCTTCACACTCGCGCGCTGAGGACAGCGAGCCCTACCCATCCTGCCGGTTCATGGGTCAGGGCGCGAAACTGTGTTCGGAAAATCTTCATCGGGGGATCGCGGGATCGAGCGGTCGATCCATTCCGGGACCAACACGACCCGGGAAATCCCGCTCCATAGTCGAAGGCGCTGGCCTGGGACCATATCCGGTGCCACGATAGCTGGTATCATTCACGCCGCCCCGATTCGCGCAACCCGTCACGAACACAGCAGTCAATAATGTCAGAAGAAGAATTGATTTCATGTTTCACCTCCATCGCCACAGCCGCAACAAGGTCACTGCGAATGGCTGTTTTTCAACCGTGTTTCCCGTTGCGCAGCGCCAGCGTTTGCCGCATAAAGCGCGGCGAACAAAGGAGTATTTATGGGAATCACGGGAAAAACATTCATCGTCACCACGCTCGCTGCATTTGCTCTCGTCGGCTGCAAAAGCAGCGATGTCACACGTCGCCACGCTGTCGCTGAGGTCAGTCCGACCCAGGGCCAATCCGCGCGCGGCACGGTTGAATTTATCGAAACGCGCAATGGCATCCGGGTCGTCGCTCACATCACAGGACTCACGCCCGGACTGCATGGATTTCATGTGCATGAGAAAGGGGACTGTTCGGCGCCGGATGCGGCGTCTGCCGGCCCGCATTTCAACCCGGCGGGGGCCCCGCACGCCGGACCAGATGCACCGGCTCGCCACATCGGCGATCTCGGGAACATTACCGCGAATGCCAGCGGCGTCGGACACTACGAGCGGGTGGACAAACACCTGAGCTTCGATGGGCCGAACTCGATTCTGAATCGTGCGCTCATCGTCCACGCATCGCCGGACGATCTGACAGGACAGCCCGCGGGAAACGCTGGGGCGCGCATCGCGTGCGGCGTGATTCGGACAAAGTAATTAACTCGTTAACAAAACGGATGAGCGCAGGCAGCGCATGTTGCCTGCGCTCTTTTTTTGTCGGATACGGATTACGGAAGTTCCTGAATGCGGATGTTGCGGAAACGAACTTCCATCGTGTTCGTGTTGTTGCCAACGCCGTGGACTTGCAACGCGATGAACCCGGCGGGCGTCATCGAATCCTTCAAGTCGGCGGCGGGCACGCCATTGAGCGACGTCTTGATCGAGTCGCCCCTGGCCTCGATACGAAAGCTGTTCCAATCGTTCGACTTGTAAGCTTTGCGCGCCTCTTCGTTCTTGCTGAGATCGTTGAGCCAGCCGCGGCGGCCTTCATCGTAAATGCCGCCCGTCCACGCGCGCTTCGAGGGATCGATCTCGACCTGATATCCATGCACGCGATTTGCACCGATCTTATTGGTCTTGCCGCCGCTGACGACCTGCGTGGCTTTATCGAAGGAGTGGCTTCGAATCTGCACGCCGGAGTTCATGCTGTTGTGCGGCTTGAATTCCAATTCGAGAATGAAGTTGGTGTAATCGCGCGACGTGCATAGAAACGAATTGCCCGTGTTCGGAACGGATGATCCGACGATCTGGCCGCCTTCGACACGGTAGTTGGCTTTGCCGCCGCGTTGCGCCCAGCCATCAAGGTTGGTGCCGCTCAAGAGCGGAACCCAATTCTCAGCGGCGCCGGCCGTGGCGATCGAGGCAGCGAGTGTGAGGAACAAGGCGAAACATTTCATGGCGTGATGCTGCGGTCCAAGCGGTTCCAGTCCAACTCCAAGTTTGCGTGAACCGTCGCAGGAGTTCGCGCTGCATCGCGGATCTCTCGTCAACTTCATCCGCGCGACTTGGGCTTCGCGACCGCTTGCTGAAGATGTTCACCAAGAATTCGTAAGAACTCCGCGCGCTGTTTCTGAAACTCCACGGACGACACGCGCAAGCCGGTTGCCAGCCGCGCGATGTGCGGAAAGGCGTATGGATAAGCGGACAAGGCGACCATCGAGAGCAGCAGTTGTCCCGGATCGAATTGCGACGGCACAACTCCGGTCGCCTGCTGTGCCTGAATCCATTTGATGCCATTGGCAAAATCTTTCTTGCGGCGCGGCTCATCGATCACGCGGTTGCTCTCGCCCCATTGCAGCGCCTCGAATTGGATCAGGCGCATCCAGTCTGGATCGCTGGCCATCAATTCCGCCCAACGGGGCAGGGCTGCGAAGGCATTCTGTGGCGCATCCGCCATCCAGGCCTTGCGCTGGGCAATCTTGCGACGCAATACGGCGCGGAAGAGCTCTTCCTTGTTACCAAAGTAATGGTAAAGCATTCGCTTGTTGATTTGCGCCGAGCGGGCGATCACATCGACTCGTGCGCCGGCGAAGCCGTGCCGGGCAAATTCCTTCAGAGCCGCCTCCAAAATCCGGAGCTGGGTTTGTTCCGGGTTCCGGCTGACTTTTTCGCGCACGATTTTGCGCTTCGACCTTTTCTTCACGCTGCCGAGACTCCGTCGCGACCAAGTAACTGTCAATTTACTTGTCCACCCCCAGGACCCGTCAATCGCGTCTCGCCTGCGCCCGCAAGCTGCCAGCACAATGGCCGGGTGAAGTTGATCTCATGGAATGTGAATGGCCTGCGCTCGGTGTTGCGGAAGAACTTCATCGAGTTCCTCGAAGCGGAGCAGCCCGACGTGCTGTGCCTTCAGGAAACCAAGTGCGGCCCGAACGACGTCGAGCAGCTCTGGACAGCGAGCTACGCCACTCACTTCAACTGTGCTGACAAGAAAGGCTACGCTGGCACGGCCACGCTTTCGCGCAAACGCCCGCTCAACGTCACGACGGGCATCGGCATGGCCGATCACGACCGCGAAGGTCGCGTGCTCACTACCGAATTCGCGAAATTCTTCGTCGTGAATGTTTACGTGCCGAACTCGAAGCGCGAGCTGACGCGGCTGGCTTACCGGCAGCAATGGGACCGGGACTTTCTTGCTTACCTCAAAAATCTCGAACACACGAAGCCTGTGATTTTCTGTGGTGATCTGAACGTGGCACACACGGAGATCGATCTTGCGAATCCCAAGGCCAACATCGGCCATCACGGCTTCACGTCGGAGGAGCGCACGGGGTTCGTCGCCTTGCTCGAAGCGGGATTCATCGACACATTTCGCGCGTTCGAGCCCGGGCCGAAGCATTACACCTGGTGGAGCATGATGCCTGGCGTGCGCGCGCGGAACATCGGCTGGCGCATCGATTACTTTCTCGTCAGCCCCGCGCTGCGACCGAAGCTCAAGCGCGCATTCATCCTCAAGGATGTGCCCGGCTCCGACCACTGCCCTGTGGGCATCGAGTTGAGCGAATAAGAAGTGCCGGTTGGTTCGTCTCCGTGCTCATTTCCACGCGTCCGGTTGACTTGGGTTTGAGTTTCCGCCAAGTTCCGCCGCACTTACACCCTCGGCTGTTCTTGTGACGGTCGAGTCGTGAGCACATGGGAAAAGCGCTCATCATCGCCGAGAAACCCTCCGTCGCCTCTGATATCGCGAAGGCGCTGGGAGGGTTCAAGCAGGACAAGAGCAAGGAGTTTTACGAGAGCGAAAACTACTTGGTCTCGTCCGCCGTTGGGCATTTGCTCGAGCTCACCGTGCCCGAAGAATTCGACGTGAAGCGCGGCAAATGGACTTTCGCCGCGTTGCCACATCTGCCTCCGCGCTTCGGGCTCCAGCCGATCGAACGCAGCGCCGCGCGGCTCAAGGTGTTGCAAAAGCTTCTCAAGAGAAAAGACGTCGATCTCGTCATCAACGCATGTGACGCCGGGCGCGAAGGCGAACTCATCTTCCGCAATATCATTGAGTATTCGGGCGCGAAACAGCCGGTGAAAAGGCTTTGGCTGCAATCGATGACGGCGGGTTCAATCCGCGAAGGGTTTCAAAAGCTGCGCACCGGTGAAGAGATGCAGCCGCTCGCGGACGCGTCACGCTCACGCTCGGAAGCGGATTGGCTGGTGGGCATCAACGGCACGCGAGCGATGACGGCCTTCAACTCGAAGGCGGGTGGATTTTACAAAACGACGGTCGGGCGCGTGCAGACGCCTACATTGGCGATCGTCGTCGAGCGCGAGGCGAAGGTGCGCAAGTTCGTGCCGCGCGATTATTGGGAAGTGCTCGGCACGTTCGGAGCGCAAGCGGGTTCATATCCGGGGCGATGGTTCGATGAACATTTCAAGAAGACGGATAAGGACGGTGACATTGAACTGAAACCGGAGCGGCTTTGGGACAGGGCACGCGCGGAAGCGATTCGCGACAAGTGCCTCGGCAAGCCCGGCATCGTCACGGAAGAGAGCAAGCCCGCCACGCAGATTTCTCCGCTGCTGTACGATCTCACCACGTTGCAACGCGAAGCGAACGGCCGATTTGGTTTCAGTGCCAAGAACACGCTCGCGATCGCGCAATCACTCTACGAACGTCACAAGGTGCTGACGTATCCGAGAACGGACGCGCGCGCATTGCCGGAGGATTACATCCCCACGGTGAAGAAGACGCTCGATGGATTCCGTGACCTCGCGGGCTACAGCTCGTTTGCGGAAAAAATCCTGACGAACGATTGGGTGAAACCCAACAAGCGCATCTTCAACAACGCGAAAATCAGCGATCACTTTGCGATCATCCCCACCGGTGTGTTGCCGAAAGGATTGAGCGAGCCGGAGCAGAAGCTGTTCGACATGGTGACAAAACGCTTCCTCGCGATTTTTTATCCGGCGGCGGAGTTCCTCGAAACGGTGCGCATCACGCGTGTCGAGAGTGAGCCGTTCAAGAGCGTGGGCAAGGTGTTGGTGAAAGCGGGCTGGCTGGAAGTTTACGGCAAGGAAGCGCTGGGCGACGACGAACAGCCGAGCCTCGCGCCAGTGCAAGCGAACGAGGAGGTCAAAACCACCAACGTCGAGGTGAAGGACACCAAGACCAAGCCACCGCCGCGCTTCACGGAAGCGACCTTGCTCGGCGCGATGGAAAGCGCCGGCAAACTAATCGATGACGATGAATTGCGCGATGCGATGAGCGAGCGCGGTCTCGGCACACCGGCGACACGCGCGGCGATCATCGAAGGGTTGATCGCGGAAGCCTACATTCATCGCAATGGGCGTGAGTTGGTCGCGACGGCGAAGGCTTTTACGTTGATGCAGTTGCTCGATGGGCTTGGCGTGAATGAACTCACGAAGCCGGAGATGACGGGCGATTGGGAATTTCAGCTTCGGAAAATGCAGCGCGGTCAATTGCCGCGCGAGCAATTCATGGGTGAGATCCGGCGCTTCACCGAGGAGATCGTCGCGAAGGCGAAGCAGTACGATAAGGACACCATTCCGGGGGATTTTGGCGCACTGAGCACTCCGTGTCCGAAATGTGGCAGCGTGATTCACGAAAAGTTTCGCGAGTGGAAATGCGCGTCGTGCGACTTCTACGTGCGCAAGGTTCTTGGCGGACGAATGTTCGAGCCGGAGGAAGTTGAAGAGTTGATCACCAAAAAACAGATCGGCCCGCTGCAAGGTTTTCGCAGCAAGCAGGGTTTTCCTTTTGCCGCCGTAGTCAAGCTCACGGCCGAGAATGAAGTGAAGTTCGACTTCGGGAACGAGGAGGCGGATGGCGAAGCCGTGGTGGTGGATTTCACCGGCAAGGAGCCGATCGGCAAATGTCCGAAATGCGGCGCGAACGTGTACGAGAACGGGATGAATTACGTGTGCGAGAAGGCGGTCGGCGCCGGACGCACCTGTGATTTTAAGACCGGCGCGGTGATCCTTCAGCAGCCGATCGAAAAAGAGCAGGTCGCCAAGCTGCTCAGGGATGGCAAAACGGATTTGCTCAAAGGCTTTGTCTCGAAGAAGACGAATCGGAAGTTTGAGGCGTTCCTCGTTTATAAAGAGGGCAAGGTGAGTTTCGAGTTCGCTCCGCGCGAACGAAAGTTCCCGGCCAAAGACCGGCCGCCGGAAGAGAAGATCGATTTCACCGGTAAGGAACCGCTCGCGAAATGTCCCAAGTGCGGCGGCAAAATTTTTGAAGGACCGACGAGCTACATTTGCGAGAACGGCCAGCGCGAGACGAAGCGTTGCACATTCAAGTTGGAGAAGGTGAAGAACGGTCAGCCGATTGATCTCGCGCAACTTCAGAAGCTGGTGGAAACCGGCAAGACTGATCTGCTGACGCAATTTGTTTCGAAGGCGGGCAAGCCATTCAGTGCGCATCTTGTGTTGGAAGGCAAAGGCAAGATCGGTTTTGAGTTTGGGGAGCGCGAAGAAACCGTGACCGAGTGAAGCGCTGGATCGCCACACGCGCGCGTGTGGCGATGCAACGATTCACGACGCATGTTCCTTCTGCTGCGCATCGCTTGTTTGCTTTCCATCGCGCTCACTGCGCACTCCGCGCAGACGTTTCGCGTCGCCACTTACAACGTCCAGAATTATATCGATGTCCCGAGCGGCACGCGCCCGCTGAAGTCTGACGCGGCAAAGGCCAAGGTGCGCGAAAGCATCCGCGCGTTGAATGCCGACGTTCTCGCGTTGCAAGAAATGGGCGGGACGAACGCGTTGCTGGAGTTGCGCGATAGCCTGAAGCGCGAAGGTTTCGACTATCCACACTGGGAACTGATTCGTGCCTGGGACACGAATATCCAGGTGGCGGTGCTGAGCAGGTTCCCCCTCAAAGCACGATACCCGCACACGAATGACGCGTTCGTGGTTCTCGGAAAACAGTTCCGTGTGAAGCGGGGGTTTTCCGAAACGTTGATTCAGGTGAACGACACGTATTCCTTCACGCTGCTGACAGCGCACTTGAAATCGAAGCTATCGGCGTTCGATGCGGACGAGCAAGAGTTGCGCGAACAGGAGGCTGAGAAATTGCGCGGACATATCGATGCGATCCTGAACGTGAGTCCGAACGCCAATGTGATCGTGGCAGCGGACTTGAACGACACGCATGATTCCCGCGCGGTGCGAACGGTGATCGGGAGGAAGAACGCGTTGATCGACACGCGTCCGAGCGAACCGAACGGGGACGATCAGCCGAACAACAACCCGCGCTACGCCGCCCCGCGCATCACATGGACTCATTTTTACGCGAAGGAAGACAGTTTCCGGCGCATCGATTATCTCCTGATCAGCCGCGGGATGGCGCGTGAATGGATGACCAACAAGACACGAATCGTGAACGTCCCGAACTGGGGCGTGGGATCGGATCACAGGCCGATTGTAGCGACGTTTGTTGTTGAAGATCGTTGAAGGAGTGGAATGGGGCGTTGACACGAAAAGTTGCGATCCTATATTGCGACTGCAATTCGGACTAAATCAGTCCGCTTTGAACAAGCGATGCAAATCACCAAAGCAGGCGAATACGCGGTGCTAGGCCTCATGTGCTTGGCCAGGCGTCCGGCCGGCTCGGTGGTCATGGTGGATGAAGTGAGCCGCGAGGAGCACATTCCGAAGAGTTTTGCGGCGAAGATTTTTCAATCGCTGGCGAAGGGCAAGTTGGTGAAGTCGAATCGCGGTTCTGGCGGGGGCTTTGCACTGCTGAAGAAGCCGGGCGACATCACCGTGCTCGAAGTGATTGAGGCGATTGAAGGGAAGATTGCCTTCCAGCGCTGTCTGTCGGAAGACGAGCCCGCGTGCGAACACTTTGGTGGTTGTGCGTTGTGCGGCTTGTTCGAGCAGGCGCAGGATCAAGTGAAGGATGTTTTCTCGCGCACAACTTTGGCGGATTTGATGAAGACGCACGTGCCGGTCGGTGACAGTCATCGGTCGAGCACGCGGCGTGGTGAATTGAAACTTGAACTGAAAAACTGAAAGAAACTCGTATGAGCGAAACCTATACACTCTACAACCAGACGGTCATGGAACACTTCATGAACCCGCGCAACATGGGCGACATCAAGGACGCTGACGGCGTGGGCGAAGTCGGCGCGGCTGCGTGCGGCGACATCATGAAGATCAGCCTCAAGATCAAAGACGGAAAAATCGAGGACGCGCGTTTCAAAACGTTCGGTTGCGGATCTGCAATCGCCAGTTCCAGCATGGCGACGGAATTGATAAAAGGCCGCAGCATCGACGAAGTGATGAACTTCTCAAACCAGGAGGTTGTGGACGCCCTCGGCGGTTTGCCGCCAGTGAAGATTCATTGCTCGGTGCTCGCGGAAGAAGCGTTGAAGGCCGCGCTGGAGGATTACATGAAGAAGCATCCGGAACTCGCCAAGAAGGGCGAAGCCGTCGCGGCATAGTAACAGTTGTTTTGACCAGCCCACGACTTGCGCTTTGCGCCAGCGTGGGCTGATTTATTCGCTGCGATTCGCGCAGCACAAACCTGAGTCCAGTTATGCGCCAAGTTTATCTCGATCACCAATCAACCACGCCGGTGTTGCCGGAAGTGTTCGATGCCATGAAGCCTTACTTCACGGAGGCGTTCGGTAATCCCTCTTCGTTGCACCAGCATGGGCTGCGCGTGCGCGACGCGTTGGTCAAAGCGCGCTCGCAATACGCCGCATTGATCAATGCCGAGTCGCCGGATGACATCATCTTTACTTCGGACGGCACTGAGTCGTCGAACCTGGCGATCAAGGGCGTGGCGTACGCGAATCAGCGCAAAGGAATGCATCTCGTAGTGAGCGAAACCGAGCACCCGAGTGTGATGAACTCGATCGAGTTTCTCGAGAAGCAGGGATTCACCTGCACTCGTGTGAAGGTGGACAAGGAAGGCGTCATTAATCCTGAAGACGTGCGCGCGGCCATCACTGACAAGACCACTTTGATCGCGGTGCATCATGTGAATCACGATATTGGGACCATCGCGCCGATTCGCGAAATCGGGAAGATCGCGAACGAGAAGGGCATTCCATTTTACGTTGATGCTGAAGCGAGCGCGGGCTGGTTGCCGGTGGATGTGCAGGCGTTCGGCGCGAATCTCGTGTCCTTCTCGCCACATCGATTTTACGGGCCGAAAGGCGTGGGCGTGCTTTATCGCAATCGTAAGGCGCGCTTGGTTAGCATTATTCACGGCGGCGTGCAGGAAGGCGGGCGTCGTGCGGGTACGGAGAATGTTCCTGCACTGATTGGCGGAGGAGTTGCCGCGGAAATCGCGCTGCGCGAAATGCCGCAGCGCATGACGCATACGGCGCGATTGCAGAAGCGGCTCTGGGATGGACTCAAAACGCGAATTCCTTACATCAAGCTGAACGGGCCAGAGCCCGGACCGAAACGCATTTCCACGAACTTGAATCTCTCGACCGAATTCATCGAAGGCGAAGGCCAGCTTTTGCTTTGCGACATGAGCGGAATCGCAGTGGCCAGCGGTTCGAGCTGCGTGAGCAAGTCGTTGAAAATTTCTCACGTGCTCGCCGCGATCGGGCTCGATCATGCGCTCGCACAGGGGAACATCATCATCTCGCTCGGCAAGGACAACACAGAGGAAGACATGGACTACGTCATTGAGACGTTTGCCAAAATCGTCGAGAAGCTTCGAACGATGTCGCCGATGTGGGACGAGTTCCAACGTGGAGTCATTGATTCAGTGATTGCGCCGACTGGTCGTGGCAAGTCTTTCAGTGAGCACGCCGCGGCGGTTTCCGGCAAGGCTGCGCATTGACTTGGCGCAGCAAGACACTAATCAACGGCCTTATTTTTCCACGCAAATGATTTCAGAACAGCAGGTCACGGACGCGCTTAAAGCGGTCAAGTATCCCGGCTACTCGCGCGACATCGTTTCTTTCGGAATCGTCAAACACATCGCCGCCAGTAGTGGGGCGGTGAATGTCACGATCCAGCTTACCTCGGCCAATGCGGAGGCTGCGCAACAGATCAAAGCTGATGCGGAGCGCGTGCTTCGAGGAATTGCTGGCGTCCAGATGGTGGCGGTGCAAGTGAACCAACCCGCCGCGGCGGCCGGATCCCAGCCGACGGGCCCGCAACCAAACAAAGTTCCCGGCATCAAACGCATCGTCGCCATCGCGAGCGGCAAGGGCGGCGTGGGTAAATCCACCTGCTCTGTTAATCTGGCCTGCGCACTAACGCACCTCGGCGAACGAGTCGGGTTGCTCGACTGCGATATTTACGGCCCAAGCATTCCGTTGATGATGGGGATCAAGCAGCGTCCCACGATCAGCACAGGGGAGAAGCTCGTGCCTCCGGCCAATTACGGCGTTAAGCTCATGAGCATGGGGTTCCTGCTGGACAGCGATCAACCGGTCATCTGGCGCGGGCCGATGATCATGAAAACCATCCAGCAGTTCATTCACTCAGTGGAATGGGGTGATCTGGATTATCTGTTGGTCGATCTTCCACCCGGAACCGGCGACGCCCAACTTTCATTATGCCAAACGGTTCCTCTCGATGGCGGCGTCGTTGTGACGACGCCGCAGGAGGCGTCTCTCGGCGTGGTGCGCAAGGGCATCGCGATGTTCCACAAGGTGAACGTCCCGATTCTCGGCATCGTGGAGAACATGAGCTACTACACCACGCCGACGGGTGATCGCATCGAGCTGTTCGGCCACGGCGGCGGTAAGGCTGAAGCGGCTCGGCAAAATGCACCGTTTCTGGGTGAGGTCCCGATCTTCATTGAGATCCGGGAGAGTGGCGATTCCGGGCAACCGATTGTTGTCACCAAGCCGGATTCTGCGCCGGGCCGTGCGTTCATCGATGTGGCGATTAATGTGCGGAAACAGCTTGGCTGAACGTCGGTTGGCTCAGGCAGAACACAGCTTGAGCAGCTACTAAAACGTTGTGTTGCCACTGACCGATGATAAAGTCTGAACGACTTTGAGTTCGAGTATGTCAAACAGCGCTCAAGAGACCTCGGGCAGTGATCTCGTTAAGAATTCTTCCTTGTACCGCGAGTTTCAGGCAGAGCGAGAAGAAATCCTCAAGCACAAGTGGATCGAATCGGAGAAAGCAGGCTACGATATAGGGTTCGAGCGAGCGCTGACCGATTGGATCATTAAGCATCGCGCCAAATGGCGCAAAGCACGACAGCAACAAACGGCTGCCCAGCACAACTGAACGACGGCTCCTTTAACGTGGTCCTGCGAGGCTGCGAAGGAAGATGAAACAACAAAACAACTCCGCGCGGAACGAATCGGCCCATGCCGGTTCGTTTTTTTATGCCTGAACCGATTCTGATCCTTGGCACTGAAGCGCTGGGTCGATCCCTCAAGCGCATGGCCCATGAGATTGCCGAGCGCAATGAAACCGCGCGCGACCTCGTGCTCGTCGGCGTGCAACGACGCGGCGTTTTTATCGCCCGGCGACTCGGCGGCTTGCTGAATGACATTCTCGGCAACGCGCTCCCCATCGGCGCGCTTGATGTGGGCATGCATCGCGACGACATCGCCATCCAGGCTGCACCCGAAGTGCATCCAACGGTTATCCCGTTCGACGTGACGGGTAAGACCGTGGTGCTCGTTGATGACGTTCTCTTCAGTGGGCGCACGACACGTTCGGCTCTTGATGCGTTGAATGATTTCGGACGTCCGCAACGAGTTCAACTCGCCGTGCTGATCGATCGCGGCCATCGAGAGCTTCCCATCAAGGCGGACTTCGTCGGCAAGAATGTTCCCACCTCATTGCGCGAACGAGTGAACGTGCAACTCAAGGAAGATGGCGGGCCGGACATCGTGACGCTGGAGAAGTTATGAATGACGAATTTCCAATGGCGAATGTCGAAGGAATGACGAAGCCTCAACACGTTGCCAAGGCTTCCATGCCTTGTGCCGGGATTTTGATTCTTGGATTTAATTCGTCATTCGTCATTCGTCATTCGTCATTCCCCCGCCCCTCATGATCTGGCAACGGAAACATCTTCTCGATATCGAGTCGCTCACGACGGAAGAAATTTACACGGTCCTCGACACGGCGCGGGCGTTCAAAGCCGTGGGTGAACGCGCGATCAAAAAGACGCCCGCACTGCGCGGCAAGACGGTCGTTAACCTCTTCATCGAGCCATCCACCCGCACGCGCATCAGCTTTGAACTCGCGGCCATGCGTCTCAGTGCTGACGTCATCAACTTCACGGCCGAGGCTTCTTCGTTGAAGAAAGGCGAGACGCTCAAGGACACCGCGCGTAATCTTGAAGCGCTCAATGCCGACATCATCGTGATGCGCCATAGCGCGAGCGGCGCCCCGCATTTTCTATCGCGCGTCGTGAATTCGCACATCGTCAACGCAGGAGACGGCGCGCACGAACACCCCACGCAGGCGCTGCTCGACACGTTCACCATTCGCGAGAAGAAAGGGCGCATCGAAGGGCTCAACGTCACGATCCTCGGCGATATTCTCTACAGCCGCGTAGCGCGATCGAACATCCGCGCCCTCACGAAGCTCGGCGCGCGCGTGACGCTTTGCGGGCCGAGCACACTGGTGCCGCGGGTCTTTGAGGAAATGGGCTGCCGTGTCACTTACGACGTGGATGAAGCGATCGAATCGGCCGACGTGATCAATCTCCTGCGCATCCAGCACGAACGTCAGCGCAAGTCCATGTTCCCGAGCATTGGTGAATACACGACCTTGTTTGGGCTGAACAACACACGGTTCGCGCGTACCAGGCCTGACGCGCTCATCATGCATCCGGGCCCGATCAATCGTGGCGTCGAAATCAACAGCGAGATCGCCGACTGCGGGCGCTCCGTGATCCTCGAGCAAGTCACGAATGGTCTCGCGGTGCGGATGGCTGTGCTGTTCCTGATCAGTGGCGGAGTGACTAGCGAGGCGGTGATCAGTAATCAGTAATCGGTGGGCCAGTGAATCAGTAAACAGTTACGAGGAGCGCCCTCTCAAACTGATTACTGACCTACTGATTATTCTCCTCCTTCTCTCCTCCACCGAGTCCCTTCAGTGTCTTCAGCGGCTGCGAGATAAAGCTCGGGATGTAAAGCGGCGCGGCCTGTGGACGCGCGAGTGTGCCGGTCACCTTGTACTCGAAAATCTTGGTCACTGGCCACAGCACCGTCGCCATCAAGCCGCCGATTCCCGGCGCATCGCGAAATAGTTGCGCCGTCATTTTGCCATTCACGCGCGTGTCGAAGTCCACCGCGCCTTCTCCTTTGAGGCGCATGCCAGAAGCGTGGATCACCAGGTCGCCCGAGTGGATCACGCTGTTCGTGATGATGATTGTGGCGGTCGCTTCTTTCGCGCGACTGTTGCCCGTGCCCTCCTTTACCGCATTCAACATGGGCGAAAACAAACCGAAGATCGGGAAGTCCCACAGCAAACCTTCGCTCACGGCGAGGTTGCCGTAGCCGAACCAGCTCTTCATATCTTCGCCCACCGCGTTGGTGACCACGAGCAACCCGTTCAGCGCGCCCTCGACGCGATTGGTCTTGTTGCCAAAATCCGTCACGAGCGTATGAAGATTGATGTCTTCGAAAGTCGTGTGGAACGAGAACACCGTTTGTTTCGTGAAGTCGAACTTCGCCGAACCTTCCAACTTTCCCCCATGCAACGAACCGTGAACGTTCGAGAGCAGTACCCCCTTGCCCAGCCAATGCACGTTTCCCGTAATCTGCTGGAATCGAAAATTCATCCACTCGAACGGCCCGCCCGCCAGATGAAAATGAACGTCGGTCCGACTCACATCTTCCGTATCAATGAAGCCGTGGGCGCGACCTTGCGGCGGATTGACGAAGTGATACGGCTTCGTCAACGCCTCGGTGCCAGGACCGACCGCGTGCGTGATCGCAGCCGGGTCGAGAGAACCCGTGGCATTGTCGATGAACAGCGTTTTTTTTCGCACGTCCACGCGCACAGCATCCGCGCGGCCGGTGCCTTCCGAGCGGACGACGAACGGCTTTTCAAAAGTGAGCTGCTGATTCGTCAGCGTGATTAGCGTGCGCGCCTCGCGAACGGGTAAGTCGCGAAAGCTCACATTCGTGACAGCGAGATCGGCGCGCAGCGAAATCTTCTCTGGCTCGTGCCAGCGACCCGCCATTTGCATCCGCAGATGCGGCATGTTCGTGAAGACGAACCAGTCCAGCAGAGCGCGCTCGCCTTTCGTCAGCAGCGGCCCGATTGCTTTCGGATCAATCGTGCTGTTGATGTCGAACGTGAATTCCCGCGTGCGGCTGTGCCCCGTGTGCGCGATGAACGCGCGCCCTTCTGGACGGGTCACAGCGAGGTTTGGCAAATGCCACGCGAGATTCGAAAACGCGAATGCTGATCGCGCAGAGATCACCGGCACCGACCGAAATGTCGTCGGGCCGGCTTCCAATCCGCCATTGATGACGAGCGTCGGCAACACGTCCTTGTTCCAATCCGTCGCGACGAAGTTCGTAGCTCCATTGGTCCACACCGGCAATGTCACCGCGGCGCTTGCGCTCAGCAGTGGCGGCTTTTCCCACGTGAACAGCGCGAGCCATTTCTGCGTGTTCGTGTCGAGCAGCGACTGAATCCTATGCGGATCAACGGTCGTGCGTGCGGTCGCGCTCAGGCGTCGCGTTTGCGTGTCCAGCGCGGCAGAACCTTCCACTGTGCCGTCGTAAAGCATGCTTCGTACATCACGCAGCGAGAGCAATGGCGCGCGCCAATCAGCAACAAACACCAATTGCTTCATGTCGAGTCGAGACGCGTGGACATCACTGGTCCGCACGTTCAGCCCGGCGCGAACGCGGTCCAGGCGCGTCCACCAGGAAAGATTCGTGTTGGCGAATTCCATCGCCTCGAGCGGCGGCAATTCGAGCGCGGCTTCCACATTGCCTCCGCCGGCGCGCATTGATGCGCCTTGCGCGCCAGCGAACTGCAACCGTGCTTTCGCGGTCTGCGGCCAGAGGTTCGATGACGTGAGAACCACATCGGATTCCAGTTCCAGTCGTGTTGCCTTGGCCCATTTCGATTCCACCCGCTGCGCGCGCAAAACGTAATGCGCCAGTGAGGCGGCATCATTGGCCGGACTCGGCGCGAAGTCGGCGACCAGTGTGAGGTGGTTCGCGCTGGCCCACGGCGTGCGGGCTTGTTTCACGGTGAGCGAAAGATGCGCGTTCGTCGGCGTCCAGCGAGTGAAGGAGGGAGCGACATGGGCTTCGAGAACCAGCGAACCGGCGTTTCCCCATCGTGTCTCCGCGTCGCGCGCCTGCAGCTTCACGTCCGCGACGAACGCTCCCGCCGGTGACGGCGCCAGTTGCACCGAGACATTCACGTCGTTGCCGCGCCCCCACGGCGATACGACGCCGGGCGAGCTG
>DATHEW010000325.1:0-5673 GCA_035318425.1 Candidatus Acidiferrum sp.
CGACTGCGGATCGATGTTGTCCGTCGATTGCTCCCAAAAGAGCCACGTCTCGCCGTCGGGGAAACTCATGCCGTTGTCGGTGAGATTGCCCGGCGTCGTGGGCGGCGTTGTGTCGTTGGGATTCGGCGGTGTGGTGGTCACATTTACGGGCGCGCTGAGCGGCGACACGTTGTTGCCGTAGTCAGCCGCATAGACTTGCACGACGTAAGTGGTCTGCGGCTCCAGGAAATTTATCGTGACGAAGCGATTCGTTCCCGCACTGGTGTGAAGGTCGCCGTTCACCAGCACACCGTAGAACAAGTATGGCCCGTCGTCCTGCGCCGCCGTCCACGAGAGCATCGCGTAAGTGGAACCGAAATTGCCGACCGTCACGACCGGCGCCGTCGAAGGGGACGCGATATCCGCCGGTACCGTCGTCTGGACCGTCGCCTGCGCCGAGTTGTTCCCCGCCGCATCCACGGCGTAGAGGCCGAAGGTGTAATAGTTCCGCGGATAAATTCCGGTGTTCCACGTGAAGCTCGTGGCCGTCTTCGGCAACGTCACCGTACCGCCCGAAGCGCCGCCCGCCGTGGACCAAAGCCGGTAAGTGAAGTTGCCAAAATTATCCGAGGACGGCGTCCACGCCACTGTAATGCTGAATGGCGTCTTGGCGGTCACGCGAAAATTGCCCGGCTTGGTCGGCGCCGTCCGATCGCGAATCGCTGCGACCGCCGTGCTGCTGCACAGAACCAAAGCCAGCGCACCCGTGACAACAAACGTCAGATTCGTTTTGTAAGTCCTGATCATAACGCAATTCCTCCTTGTTTTTTCGATGGCCAAGCGATGCGAGTCCATGCGCTCGCCATCCTTTTGTAAGAGACACGACGAGCCCAAAGGTTCCCGTCAGATTCTTGAAAATTCTCCTTCAAGACGCGGGCGCTTTCAATGAATCGGTTCCCTCGCTGTCACAGAAGCAAGTCTATGAGTTCACGCGAGGCAGAAGTCAGCACAGCCTATCGCTACATCACTTGCAAACCGGGTGTGCGAGCCGGACACACCATCGTAAAGGGCACGCGATTGCGATCGAACTTCGGCAGCGGCGCGCTGATGGCGGCGGACAACAAACTCATCATCCTCGACAAAGGCGAACTCATCATCGCCGGCGCCACACCGGACAAAAACACCGAACGAAGCCCGCGCCCAGGTCATCGGCGGCAAATGCTGGACCATCCCCCTGTCGCCGATTGGCCGGAATCTATTGCCGTAACGCCGCGGGTGATTTGTGTGTGCAGGTTGGGGAGTGAACGCGCGTAGCAGTGCGGTGGCGGGAATCAAACCTGCGTTAGTCGGGGAACAACATGTCTTTGTTCTTTCACGAAATGCTGCAAACGTTTCTTCGTTTCGTTGCGCGAGTAAGTTTTACGAAACAGCCATCTGAGTCCACTCTCGAGCTCTTCAACGGACATCTGTTTTGGTCGGTAATTGACATCAAACAACGTACAAGCATCCCAGAACTTCTCCCGTAACAGGCGTCCCTCGTTATGCAACCGACTGTAAAGCGAAGTGCCGGGAAACGGCGTCGGCACCGTGTATTGGACTTCGGCGAGCCCGGAGCTGCGCACGAAGTCACGCACCATGGGGAACACGTCCGACGTGTGGGAATCGAGGCCGAGAATGAAACAGCCGTTTACGCTGATGCCGCGGGATTGCAATGTGTCAATCACGTGGCGGTAACGCGGCGCCCGCGCGCGTTTCCAATCATGAGGATCGAGATCGTCGAGATCCTCCGCTCGCGGACTTTCGAAGCCGATGAGCACCTGTCGGCAGCCAGATGCGGCGAGCAGATCACAAAGTTCAACGTCGTCCGCGACGGATACGTCCGTCTCCGTGAAGTAATGGATTTCCTCATCGCGCAACATGCGCAGCAGTTCTTTACTCCAGCGCGTGTTTAGAAAGGTGTTGTCGTCGGCAAACTCGAAGAACGGGCGACGCACGTATGCCTTGGCAGCGCGGATTTCGGAGATAACAAGTTCGACTGATTTTTGATTGAAGCGCGTCGTGATGCGCAGGCTCGCGGCGCAAAACTCGCAGGCGCGGGGACAACCGCGCGAAGTCTGCAGCGTAACCCGGTTGTATTCACGTCCGGCGAGCAAATCGAAACGTGGCTGGGCATACGTGCCCGGCTCAAAAACGCGATCCGTCGCACCGGTGTAGATCTGTTGAAGCTCGCCACGCACAGCGTCGGTTACGACGCGCGGCCACATACCTTCGGCACCGAAGCGCACGACGACGTCTGCGTGCTGAAGTCCTTCTTCGGGCAACTGCGACACATGCAACCCGCCGAGCACAACGGGTGTTCCGCGAGCGCGATACAGGTCCGCGATGGCATAAGCTTCATGGATCTGCGCGGTCATGGATGAGACCGCTACGAGATCGAAGTCGGGCAACACCGGTTGCGAACTCGGATCGGAGATTTCCAGGTAAGTGAGTTCATGTACGCCCGGCGTCAGTGCCGCAACGGTGAGCAATCCGAGGCTCGGAAGCGAAGCGATGACTTTCCCGCGCTGGATGAATCCCGGGAGCGTGACGGCAAGCGCGGCGAGTTCAGCGGATTTTACTCGCACGCCGCTCATTGCGATCAGACCGATGTGCATGGTTACTCCACGAGCTTCCCGAGATTCGTTTCGGACATTCCCATCGCGCGCAGAGAAGACAGCAGATTTGTCCACGCGTAACGCTCCAAAGGTTCGTCAGAATCGGCACGGCGTCCGCGCACTTGCTGTCGCGCGAGTGCGACTTCGTTCGTACGCAGCCACTCGCGGCTCTCCGGCAACTGGCCGATGGCGGCGTACATGCGCGCGACATTGGTCAACGAGTCATACCGAGAGGAGTGGTGCTGCAGCGTGGCGGAAACGTGATTGAGATACGCTGCGCGAATCCATGCCGGAGTATTCGTCGTCAGCAATGCCACAGTCGGAGGCAAGTCATCCCAAACGCGATATTCGTAAGGATTTGGCTCAAGCCGTCTGCTGGCGGGAAAATCGTCCCGCTGATGCGCACTCAAGTAACTTGTTGCTTCACGATAATTCTTTCCAGCAATCAGCGACGCGGAACTCGGCGATTCTCTCAAGCTTCGCAGTCGTGTCGCGCACGGATGAGAGGAGGCTTTGCGCTTGGCTTGAATAAGCACGCCGAGCAGACTGATGATATTCACACCCTCGCGCATTGCGACGCGGCGTCCTTTGGTTTCATCGACGAGCAGCAGATCGGCGGCGAGTTCTTTCACGAGGACGATGGCTTCGGTTTCGGCTTCTACCAGATCGATGTCGGCGCGCAGGCGTTGCGCTTCGGCTTGCCAAGGTTCATTAACGAGATTCTTCCGCTGGCGCGAGTTGCCCCGGAGAAACAGGCATCTTCCTCCTTCGCGCTCGGCAATTCTTGCCGAAACCAGACTGCGCCCACCGCTGCATACGCCTTTTCCCGCTTGGCCCACCCTTAGCTAAGCAGCCGTGACGTACTGTCATGGCTGGATTCAGTAACAACTTTCGACGGCTCCTGCGCCACGGTGACCTTTGGCTCATCGGTGGCGTCTTTGGCACCATCCTCCTGCTCATCCTGCCAGTGCCGCCGTTTGTTCTCGATACGCTGCTGGCGGTGAGCGTTGCGTTGTCGCTGCTCACCTTGCTGGTGATCATGTATCTGAAAACGCCGGCGGAATTCTCCAGCTTCCCCACGCTGCTGCTGTTCGTAACGCTGTTCCGGCTTTCGCTGAATGTCGCATCCACGCGCTTGATTCTCCTCGACGGTTATGCCGGGCACATCATCGAGGCGTTCGGCAATTTCGTTGTTCGCGGCAACTACGTCGTAGGCATGGTCGTGTTTCTCATCCTCGTGTTGATCAACTTTATCGTGATCACCAAGGGCGCGGGGCGCATCGCAGAAGTCGCCGCGCGTTTCACTCTCGATGCTTTGCCTGGCAAACAGATGGCGATCGATGCCGAGCTGAACGCGGGCGTGATCAACGAGGCGGAAGCGCGCGCGCGACGCAAAACCGTCGAAGGCGAAGCGGACTTCTACGGGGCGATGGACGGAGCAAGCAAGTTTGTGCGTGGCGATGCCATTGCCGCGATCCTGATCACGATCATCAACATCGTAGGCGGATTCGCCATCGGCATGGCGCAACGAGGCATGTCGGTCACAGAGGCGCTGCAGCGCTATACGATTCTTTCCATTGGCGACGGACTCATCTCGCAAATCCCCGCGCTGATCACGTCAACCGCGGCGGGCATTCTCGTAACACGCGCGGCGTCAAAGAATGATCTAGGCCAGGAGTTGGGCAACCAGCTCATGTTTTACCCGCGCGCGATGACCATTCTCACGGTGATGCTTGCGATGCTCGGGCTCGTGCCCGGAATGCCGTTGCTGCCATTTCTTACGCTGGCGCTCATCACGGGTGCGCTGTCGTACACGCTGCACAAGCACGGTCCGCCGCACGGCGCGCCTGCGATTGCAACCGCGCCTGGTGGCAAAGCGGGAGATGCGAAAGCTGGCTCTGCTGCTGCGCCGGAACCCAAGCCCGCCGACAAGCTTGAAACATTGCTGCACGTCGATGCCGTCCAGATCGAACTCGGTTACGGCATCGTTAGTCTCGCTGATGCGCGCAAGGGCGGGGACTTGCTGGAGCGCGTGACCGGCGTGCGACGGAACTTCGCGGGCGAGATGGGAGTGATCATTCCTCCGATTCGGCTGCGGGACAATTTGCAGCTCGGCACGAATGAGTATCGCTTTCTGCTGAAAGGCCAATCCGTGGCGCAAGGCCAGCTCATGCCCGGCCATTGGCTCGCGATGAACGCGACCAACAGCAAGACGCAGTTGAAAGGCGTGCCGACTGTCGAGCCCGTATTTCAATTGCCCGCGACATGGATCACCGAAGTGGAACGCAAGACGGCGGAACTAGCGGGCTACACCCTGGTCGATGCCGCGTCCGTACTCGTCACCCATCTTTCAGAAACGCTGAAGCGCAACTGTTCGGAGATTCTCAGCCGCCAGGACGTGCAGCAGTTGCTCGACAATCTCAAGCAAACGCACGCCACCGTCATAAACGAACTGGTTCCTTCACAGCTCACCGTTGGCCAGGTCCAGCGCGTGTTGCAGAACCTGCTTTCCGAAGGTGTCTCGATTCGCAACCTCTCCGCGATCCTCGAGAAAGTCAGCGATCACGCGCATCTCACGAAAAATCCCGACGAGCTTTCCGAGCACGCCCGACGAGCGCTTGGCTCACAAATCATCAAACCCTTCCAGATGCCGACTGGCAGCGTGCGGGCGATCACACTTGATCCGCGTCTCGAACAGCAACTCGCCCAGGGCTTGCGCCAAAGCCCGACCGAAGTCTCGCTCGTGATGGAACCGCGCCTCGCTCGCTCCGTCGTCGAGTCGCTCACGAAGTTCATTCAGCAGATGCTGGCGGGCGGACATCCGCCGCTGGTCCTCTGCGCGCCACAGTTGCGTCTCGCCTTCCGCCGTTTTTTCGAAAGCACGTTTCACGATCTCGCGGTCCTTTCGTACGCGGAGATTCCATCACGCGTTGAAATTCAAAATGCGGCTGTGCTCTCCGCGAACCTTGAGCAGCCCGTCGCCGCATGAACGTGATCCCTTTCATCGCGGACAACGCCGCGGATGCCGTGATGCAGATTC
>DATHEW010000326.1:0-2323 GCA_035318425.1 Candidatus Acidiferrum sp.
GGCAATTGCAGCAGGCACGCTGGAAATTGCGACGAAGGAAAGGCGCAGTGATTGAAAATTCGCCGCGAGCAAAAGGAAAATCACGATCACGGTGACGATCAAGCCATTGCGGAATCCGTCGAGCAATTGATCGAGCGGGACGACTTGTCCGCGTAGGTCGAGTTTTGTTTTTGCATCGGGCAGTTCGCCGACTTCGGCGATCGCTTTCTTGACGCCGCGAATGGCAGAACCGAGGTCAGTGCCGTGAATATTCGCAGTGACACTGACCACGCGCGCCATGTTGTAACGTTCGTAAGTTCCAACGGCGGTGCCGGGATTTATTTTCGCGACGTTGCGCAGCAGAACAGTTTTTCCCCCTTCGGCTGACACCGGAATATTTTTTAAATCCTCGATGGTCTGTGTTTTCGATTCGGGAATCTGGACTTGAAGATTGTAACTGATGCCGGAGCTGGGATCGGCCCAGAAATTCGCCACGGTGAAACGGCTTGATGTGGTCGCGGCTACCAACGACTTCGTAATGTCTTCGACTTTGACGCCGAGCAAACCAGCGCGTTGCCGATCAATCTCCACCCCGACGGTCGGGAAATCGAGGGTCTGTGCAATTTGAACATCGCGCAAAAATGGAATCTTTTTCAATCGCTCAAGGATTTTTTCTGCGTGCCCTTTGCTGACTGCTATACTCGGCCCGCTGACGGCGACTTCAATTGGCGTGGGTGAACCAAAACTCATGACGCGCGAAACAATGTCCTGCGGTTCGAACGACAGTCGCACGTCGGGTAATTCTTTCGCCAGCACGCCTCGCAAATGTTCTTTGAAATTTTCCACCTTGATGCCGGTGCCACGTTTGAGTTGCACGGCGAGCCAACCTTCTTCGGGACCACCGTTCCAGAGATGCACGAGGTTCACTGGAAAACTGGAGTTATGCACGCCGACCATACCGATGCTGACATCCATCGCGTTTGAGCCGCCCGCTTCGCGAGCAATGGTCGCAAGAATTTGCTGCGAAATTTTTTCGGTGATGCCGACTTGCGTTCCGCTCGGTGCGCGAAAGCGCAACGCGAATTGTCCGGTGTCGGTCTTGGGAAAAATTTCCACACCGAGTCGGCTGCCACAAAACCAAATAATTAATCCAGTCGCGATGAGGTAAACCAACGCAACGAGCCAGCGCAGTTTCACAATGCGGCGCATCTGCGAAGTGAAGTTGTTGGCCATTCCATCGAACGCAGAATGCGTGCGCGTCGCTGTTTCGGTTTCTTTTTTCCCATGCGTGCGCAACATCCACACCGTCAGAACTGGAACTAACGTGCTCGACAACAAATACGAAGCGATCATCGAGAACCCGACTGCCAGAGCCATCGGCACGAATAACGCCTTCGCAGCGCCGACCATGAAAAACGCCGGAATGAAAACCGCGAGCACGCACAACATCGCCAGCAAACGCGGCAGGGTCGTTTCTACGGTGGCATCGAGCGCCGCTCGGGCCACGCCTCCGCCGCGCGCCAGATGCGTGTGGATGTTTTCCATCGCCACCGTTGCTTCGTCCACGAGAATGCCGACGGCCAGCGCCATGCCGCCGAGCGTCATCAAATGAATGTTTTCTCCCGTGAGCCACAAAGCAAAGGCCCCGGCGCAAAGCGAAAGCGGAATGTTAATGACGACGATGAACGCGCTTCGCCAGTCGCGCAGAAAGAGCAGCACCATTAATCCGGTGAGAATTGCGCCGAGCGCACCTTCCTTTACCAAATCGCGAATGGAACGATTCACCACCGGCGATTGATCGAATTCGTAACTGACCTTGATGCCGTCGGGCAAAAGTTTTTGAAACTCTGGAATATTTTTCTTAACCAGATTGACGACCTCAAGTGTGGAAGCGTCGCCGCGTTTTGTGACTGGCAAATAAACGGTGCGCCGTCCGTTCGCGAGCGCGTAGGCGGTCACGACATCCGCTGCATCTTCAACCGTCGCCACGTCACGGACGAACACCGCTCCATTGGCGGTATTTTTGAGCGCAACGCCTTCGAGGTCTTTGATGTTCGTGACAATCGCGTTGACCGGCACGATGGGATATTTGCCATCGAGATTCATGTTTCCGGAAGGACTGATCGTGTTGCCTGCGGAAAGCGCTTTTACAATGTCGTCGGGCGAAAGTCCGTAAGCCCGCATCCGGTCAGGATTCACATTCACGATAATGCCGCGCGAACTGCCGCCGAACGGCGGCGGCGCAGAAACACCAGGCAACGTCGCGAACGCAGGCCGGACACGATTCAACGCCTGGTCCTGCATCTGCCCGAGCGAAATATTTGGATCATCCGTGGAAAAAACC
>DATHEW010000327.1:0-3896 GCA_035318425.1 Candidatus Acidiferrum sp.
TCAGAAAACGTGGCCACAATGATCGAGGCGCGGTTTTCAGAAACGCACTCAACACTTTGAATTCGAAACCTTCGATGTCGAACTTTGCGCCGCCGATGCGCTGCACGCCCTCTGCTTCGAGCACCTCCAAGAGGGAACGGCATTCGACCGACTCACCAATGGGCGATTCTTTCAGGAACGAGTTCCCGCTCCTGTTGCCGTAGAAGCTGCAGGCCATGCGCAACGTTTCGCGTTTGTCGGAAAGGCCAACCTGCACGCCGTGGACATTTCGCGCTTCGCTCAACTCGCAGTTTCGTAGCAGGAACAAGAAATTCTCCGCGCTGGCTTCGATGGCTATGACCTTTCCCGCTGGTCCCACCAGCCGCGAAGCCACCAGCGAGTAGATGCCAATGTTTGCACCAGCATCGAGAAAGAGATCGCCAGGGCGAATCAGACTCTTCAACAACTCGAATTCGCGCCGGTCGTAAAGCTGCGGCGCGAAGAGTAGCGCACCGTCAACGCACTCGGACGGGTCCAGTTCCATCGTGAAATCCAGCACCGGCACACGAACCCGTTCCCGCGGTTTGCGATTGTAGAAGCGCTGGATATAGCCAGCCAGGCGACCTGAACCGCGAAGGCGTGGCAGCCGGCGCGTGGCCTGCAGCCAGAGTTTGAGTTCCTTATCCATGCGTAAAGTCATCGGGCCGTTGATGATGATGATGAAAAATCGGGCGAAGCCATTTTCACCGATGATGGGCCAGCACCTTCTTTTACCAGCAGCCGGTTGAACTCGATTTGAAAACGCTCCATCGCAACATCCACCCGGTGGTTGGCAAAATAGTATTCCCGCGAGCGGCGCGAGCAGGCCCGCCAGCCTTCGGCGTCCGAGGCCAGATTGGAAATCGCTTGCGCCAACCCAGACACATCCGTCGCCGCAGCACCCAGTCTCAGGCGCGTCACCAGACCGTCCGGATCGAAGGTTGTGACCACAGGCACGCCATGACTCCAAGCCTCGATAAAAATATTGGGAAATCCTTCGTGCATGGAGGTGCAACAAAGGCAAGAGGCACCCTGATAAAACTCAGGCATTCGTTCCCGTGGAACCGCACCGCACCAACGCACGTTCGGCAGCGCGGACGCACGCTGCTGCAATTCACGGGTGAGAGCGATAGAGGTATTGGCAGCGGCGGCGATCTCAAAATTCACCGAGGGCAGTTTCGCCGCAATATCTAGGAACCAGTTCAGCCGTTTATTTTCATCCACGCGCCCGACCCAGATGACACGTGATGGTTGCGGCGGCTCCGGCACGGGGCAGTTGACGTCTTCGGGGCCGGGGCAGGGCATCGGCAGCACTACGGAGGAAAGGTCCCAACCCTGTTGAAGCAACCGCTGCTGCGCACCGGTCTGCACGACACGCAAATCCGCATGGCGGACGCCGTAACGATATAGCACGCGCTCGTAGGTTTTGTTCAACAACGGGAGGCGAATGTCACACGCCAATTCCGCCGCAGCGGAATAGACGAACTTTCTTCCATGACGATGGCACCAACTGGCAGCGAGTCCCGTGATGGCTTCGGCGGCATTGTGGTAATATACCTCGGCATCCGCGCGCTGCATGGCAGCGTAGAGCCCGGTCAGGCGCGGATGAAAGAAGCGCATAACAGGCAGACCCACCGAGGCGTCACCCACGGTGCGCACCGTGACTCCCGCGACACGCTGTCCGTCCTCTTCGCGTGTGCCCCAAGTGATCAGGCTCGTTTCGTGACCCGCCGCAGCGAGCCACTTAGCCATCAATGAAGTTTGCCGCTCGGCACCACCGATGTGCCCCTGACCGCCCCCGGTCAACGCTCCGTAGGCGTTGTGGGCGATAATACAAATGCGGCTTCTCTTCACCTTAAGAAATGGACGGGGGACGGTGTCGCTTAGCCGGGCATGGTGAGCAGAAAAATCTCCTTGGACTCGGACAATTTTCCGCCCGGCATCTTGCGCAGCATCTCCGCCACATCGTCGCGAATGAAATCAAACTTTTGGGTGGTCGCCGGGTTGAAGCGCAAAAAGACTCGACCACCGGGGCGGAGCCGGCTGCGGCAGTCGTTCAGGAAAAATTCCCACTGTTTCGGCCCCCAGATATCAGGCGTGCGATGCATGTCGAACACGATACCAAGCGCCGTGATGACATCGAACTTCTCGCCGGTTGGCGGCATGGCCTGGAAGGCTTCCACGCGATGCACGATGCGCGGTAGGCGCAACTCGCGCACAAGATCGTTGAAAATCTCCGTGTCGGTCACGTCCAGGCCCACCACGTCGTGGCCGAACTGCTGAAGTGCGTAGAGGAAATAACCGGGGCCGCAGCCGATATCCAAGACGCGCTGCGGCGGCACGTTCACCAAGTCGGCTTGGATCGCCTCGTTTACAACGTACTCGATGTTCCAGTCGAGATCGTGGAAGTACTTTGTGTAGCCGTCCGTGCTGTCGCGGTGTAGCTCATGGACCCTGTCCACGGCGTCGCGGCGGATGTTGGCAATGATGGGCTGCGCAAGCTTGCGAATTCTCCGGTAGTGGGGCGAAGTCGCCATCAAGACAGGCGTACGCAGCCCGAGTTGTTTCCCGATTTTTTTGAGCGGCTTGAGTGCTTTCATGAAATTTGAATGGAAGTCAACCGGCTGTGTGGGCACGGCAACGGGCGAAAAACTCCTGTGTCGCGCCACTCGGACTGGTGGCGAGGGAGCGTGCGAACAGTTGGAAACCACGTTTTATGCGCCCGCCACGCGCCGCAGTGAGAGCGACATCGAACAGACGTCGTGCCTGCTGGCGATCCCACTCGGCATCGCTGACGGCGACCGGGAGATTGGGTATGGATCGCAGCATGGGCACGCGCTCCAACCGGAATTGCTCGCGTGAACCTACGGTCTTGGATGTTTCGTGTAAACGGAAGCGAGCTAGAGGTTGTTCGATATAGGTGACCTCGAGGCCCCGCATGAGCAGACGAACCATCAGATGGTAGTCCATGCAATACTTGAGGTCCTCGTCGATCGCACCGAGAGCCTTCACATCCACGAGTGGCAGAAATGTTCCCGGCTGCGCCCATTGCCAGTCGGCTGCTTCCCAGAAACGAACGAAGTTGCGCAGCGTCTGCCCCCGCGCGCCAATCATCGTGACTGTCCCCTGATGATTGAAAAACTCAGTATGGCCCGAAACGATCCGTCCCGGGGATTTCCTCCAAGCGTCGGCGACAGCCCACAAGGCGCCGGGACTGAGCAAGTCATCGGAGTTGATCCAGTTAAAAATGTCGCCCGTACACCGAGCGATTCCTTTGTTGATGGCATGGCTTTGCCCTCGGTCTTTTTCACTCTCCCAATAGCTGAGTCGGTCAGCGTACTTGCGAATGACTTCCACTGTGTTGTCGGTGCTGCCGCCGTCCATGATGACGTATTTCAGGTTCGGGTAGTCCTGGGATAGAACGGAACAAATCGTCTCCTCGATGAATTCGCCCTGGTTGAATGAAGGTGTAACGATGCTGATTATTGGGTGCTGAGTGCTCACCATGGCAATTATTGCGCTGCGGACGACTTCGTCCTCATTTCCGCGTAGAGAGATCGGTATTCCTCCGCTTGGCGATTGAACGAAAACAATGACTTAGCCCGAGCCCGACTGTTGAATCTCATCCGAGCCCGACCTGCGGGGTTATCAATGAATTGAAGGAGCCGCTCTTGGAGACTCGAAACGTCACGTAGTGGGACCAAGTATCCGGTTTCACCATCCTCGATCAGATCGGGAATGCCACCGGTGTTGAATCCTATGGAAGGAGTTCCGCAGGCAGCCGCTTCCAGCGCCGTGAGACCGAAGGCCTCTTGAACCGAAGGGATCACAAAAACATCGGCGGCATTGTAAGCAAGTGAAAGGAAGAGATCGTTTTG
>DATHEW010000328.1:0-2769 GCA_035318425.1 Candidatus Acidiferrum sp.
TCTGCTCTGGATGGCGTTCTTTAAACACCGCACGCGCACCACGGAGGAATTGCAGAAGCGCGGGTTAATCAGTGTCGCGGAAGGGCGGCAACTGGAAGCGGCGTACGATTTCCTGCTCCGCACGCGCAACGAACTGCACTACGCGTCTGGTCGGCCGCAGGATGTACTTGGCAAAAGCATCCAGCCCGCGGTTGCGCACGGGCTTGGCTACAGCGAACGTTCGCCCAGCAAGCGCATCGAGGTGTTCATGGGCGATTTTTACACGCACTCGCGGAACATCTATTTGATCACGCGCACGGTGGAGGAGCGGCTTGCGCTGCTGCCTGGTCCGAAGTTGCTCCCGGATTTCCGTCGCATGTTGAAGGACCGCTTCGGCAAGAAGGAGCAGCTTGTGGACGGGTTCAAGTTCGTCCAGGGCGAGATTCACTCGGTTCACAATCGCGTGTTCCGCGAGCAGCCGCGCCGCCTCATGCGCGTGTTCCTGTACGCACAACAACGCGGTCTGCGGCTCAATCCCGACCTGCGCCAACTGATTCGCAGCGAGCTCGCGCTGGTGAATCGCGACTTCCTGTGCGACCAGCATGTGCGCGAAACGTTTCTCGAAATGCTGAATCAGCGCGGAAACGTGGCACCAGTGCTGCGAGCCATGCACGAGGTTGGATTGCTCGGAAAGTACGTGCCGGAATTCGGCAAGCTCACCTGTCTCGTGCAGCACGAGTTCTATCATCAATACACCGCCGACGAGCATACGCTCGTGTGCATCGAAAAGTTGGACCAGGTGTGGGAGGCGGAGCAGATCCCGTTCAGCAACTACGCGGAAATCTTCCGCGACGTGGAGCCTCCATTCGTGCTCTACCTGGCGTTGTTGTTGCATGACTCGGGCAAGGCATTGCACACCGGCAAACACAGCGAGGTGGGCGGCAAAATCGCAACACGCGTGGCGCAACGGCTGGAACTTGATGGCACAACGACCCATTCGTTGAGGCTGATCATCGAACACCATCTCACCATGGCGCAAATATCGCAGCGTCGCGATTTGGAAGACCAGGCCGTTATCCGCAACTTCGCCGGGATCATGCAGACCCCGGCAAATCTCCGCATGCTGACGTTGCACACGTTCGCCGATTCCATGGGCACGAGCAGTGGATTGTGGAACGGTTTCAAGGACACGTTGCTGCTTACGCTGTTCCGCAAGACGATGGACGCATTGATCGGCGGCACGGCGTTTCAACGCGTCGAGCAGCGCGAGCGAGAATTGCTGGAAGAAGAGATCGCCCGCACGTTGCCGCGAAGCTTTGGAGAGGACGAGTTGCACGCGCATTTCGAATATTTGCCGGCGAGGTATTTCCAGATTCACGGCGTGCGCGAGATCGTGGCTGACATGGCGCTCACGCACCGGTTCATGCATCACCAATTGACCGAGGAGGAGAAAGCGCTGGAGCCGGTTATCTCGTGGCACAACGAACCGGACCGCGGCTACACGGTGCTGAAAATCTGCACTTGGGACCGGCTGGGCTTGTTCAGCAAGATCACCGGATCGCTAAGCGCCTCCGGCATCAATATTCTCAGCTCGCAGAGTTTTACGCGCGGAGACGGGATCGCACTCGACACGTTTTACGTTACGGACGCGGCGGGCGGCACGCTGGTCACGCGAGAAGAGCGTGAGCGGTTCGAGGAGATCGTGCTGAAGGCGTTCAGCATGGAGTCGGTGAATTTTCCGACACTGATCGCGAAACAGAAAATGGCGCGGCCGTTGTATCAGTCACATGAAGGCGAGCGAATCCCCACGCGCATCGACATCGACAACGAAAGCTCCGACACGCGAACCGTCATTGAAGTGGAGACGGAGGACCGCATCGGCCTGCTTTACACGATCTCGCAGGTGTTCAGTCAGCTTGGCATCGACATCTCGGTCGCGAAAATTCTCACGGAAAAGGGCGCGGCGATTGACACGTTTTACGTCACGAACATCGACCGCGAAAAAATCACCGCCCCGACCGAACTGGCGCGCCTCGAGCGGAAGTTGCACGAAGCGATCACCGCGCTCGACACGCCGCTCAGCACAACGCGCGCTTCGGCTTAAGTCCCCACTGGTTCCTGCCGAATTACAACCGAGGCTGGGCGGAAAGCCCACAGGAACCAAAAGACTTATGCCGTCATTCACTTACGTGGCCCGAGAGGCCGGAACTGGACGCGAAATTCGCAGCGCACTCGATGCCGCCAATGAACAGGTAGCCGTCGCGACGTTGTTGAACCGCAATCTGCTCGTTTTATCCATCCAGGAAAAACTCGCGCGCAAAGGCAAGACAGCCGGCGGCAGCGTGGCCCTCGCGGACCTTGTCGTTTTCACTCGCCAACTCGCAACGATGATTGATGCCGGTCTGGCGATGGTGCAATCGCTGCAAGCGCTCGCCGAGCAGACCACCAACAAAGTGATGCGCGACGTGATCAAAGACATTTGTTCGCGCGTCGAAGGCGGTGACAGCTTCTCCGAAGCACTCAACCGTCACCCCAAAGTTTTCAATCGCCTCTTCGTTTGCATGGTCGGCGCCGGTGAGCGAGGTGGTTTGCTCGCGGAGATTCTGGGACGTCTTGCCACGTATCTGGAAAACAGCGCCCGCCTGCGCAAGAAGGTGAAGTCGGCGTGTATGTATCCTGTCGCCGTGACGATCATCGCCATCGGCATCACGATCTTCCTGCTGGTGAAAGTGGTGCCCGTGTTCGGTGAAGTGTATTCGAGCTTCGGTTCCAAATTGCCCGCGCCGACAC
>DATHEW010000329.1:0-4535 GCA_035318425.1 Candidatus Acidiferrum sp.
CATTCGCGATGACTCGCTCAAGATTGAAAAAGGAAAATGGATTTGCGTGGAGCAGATGATTCAGATGAACGACGTCGGCCGATCGAACGGGGAACAGGCGCTCTGGATTGATGGCAAGCTCGTGAGCCATCTCGGCGAAGGTTTCCCGCGTGGACTATGGACGTATGACAAGTTCATGCCAGGCAGAGGCGGCGATGGGATTCGTTGGAACAAAGAGAAGAACGCGGAGCGGTTCAAGGTGCCGGACGGCGGAGCGCCGTTCGAAGGTTTCCGCTGGCGGACTGTTCCGGAGCTGAACGTGAATTGCGTCTGGCTCTACATCTACACGGAAAAGCCGGAGGGGCACCGCATCAAGGTGTGGTACGACAACGTGGTGGTCGCGACGAATTACGTCGGCCCGATGCGAGGGAAGTGACAATTCGAGCGATGCCTCTGAAATCGCTCATCAAATAAATCTTTTCAGATGTCCTTTGTTGCGTGCTTCATCCGTCGTGTCTGTAGATGACGGATGCAGGTCCGAGTAAAACACACCTGACCTGCTGCCGCTTTGGATGGATAAAACAGAGAGGGGACATCATGAGCAACGTACGATTATTGGTCGGTACAAAGAAGGGCGCGTTCATCCTCACGGCGGACGGCAAGCGCCAGAACTGGGATGTCAGCGGGCCGCATTTCGCGGGCTGGGAGATGTATCACCTGAAAGGTTCGCCGGCCGATCCCAACTGCATCTACGCGTCACAGACGAGCGGTTGGTTTGGGCAAATCATCCAACGCTCGGATGACGGCGGCAAAACGTGGGAAGCGCCCGGCGGCGGAGTAACCACAACTCCCGAAGGAATGCCGGCCGGTGAGAGTAATAAGTTTGTGTACGAGGGCGAGGTGGGAACGCACAAGTGGTACGACGGCACGCAACATCCGTGGGAATTCAAGCGCGTTTGGCATCTCGAACCTTCGCTTACCGATCCGAACACCGTTTACGCCGGCGCGGAAGACGCGGCGATCTTCAAGACGGTGGACGGCGGCAAAACGTGGAAGGAACTTTCCGGGTTGCGTAGCGCGAAGGGACATCTCTGGCAACCGGGCGCTGGCGGCATGGCGGTGCATACGATCATTCTCGATCCGAAGGACGTGAACCGCATTTACATCGCCATCTCGGCCGCGGGCGCGTTCCGCACTGATGACGGCGGCAAAACGTGGAAGCCCATCAACCGAGGATTGAAGTCTCAATACGAACTTCCTGACCCGGATGCTGAAGTCGGTCATTGCGTCCATCGCATCGCCATGCACCCGTCGCGCCCCGGCGTGTTGTTCATGCAGAAACATTGGGACGTGATGCGTAGCGACAATGCGGGCGACCAATGGAGCGAGGTCAGCGGGAACTTGCCGAGCGATTTCGGTTTCCCGATCGAGGTGCATGCGCATGAACCGGAAACGATTTACGTCGTGCCGATCAAGAGCGACTCGGAACACTTTCCGCCGGATGGCAAGCTGCGCGTGTATCGCAGCCGCTCAGGCGGAAACGAATGGGAAGCGCTGACGAAAGGGCTGCCGCAGAAGGATTGCTACGTGAACGTGCTGCGCGATGCGATGTCCGCCGATTCGCTTGAACCGTGCGGGCTCTATTTCGGAACGACCGGTGGACAGGTTTACGGATCAGCGGACGGCGGCGATTCATGGAACCCGATCGTGCGTGATCTTCCAGCAGTGCTCTCGGTCGAGGCCCAAACATTGCGATGATCCGCGTCGTGCTTCCATTTCATCTGCGCACGCTCGCTCGCGTGGAAAGCGAGGTGCAAATCGACGTCGCACCGCCCGTTACTGTGAGTTCGATATTGGACGCGCTTGAAGCACGCTATCCGGTTTTGCGCGGAACGATACGTGATCACGTCACGCTGCGGCGCCGTCCTTTCTTGCGGTTCTTCGCCTGCAAAGAGGACTTTTCGAACGAGCCGCCAGACGCGGCACTGCCGGATGCGGTTGTCTCCGGCACGGAACCATTCCTGATCATTGGCGCCATGGCAGGCGGGTGACGCGTCGCATCTTAAAAACTGTAATTGACGTACGACGGGCGCAGGTAGGGCGCGGTGTCCGCGCCGCGCCGCGCCACACAACGACTGAACGCGCACGAAATTGCTCACGCCTCACTCCGGCGCGCTGAGGACAACGACGCCCTACTGCTGACGCCCTTCTCATGGCTTGGAATTGTTACTTCGTCATCGCGGGTCTGGGTCGCGGTTTGTAGAAAGCGAATGTCCGTTTGATGGCGATATCCGTAATTTTCTCCCGAGCCGCCATTGAGGTTGAAGGCCGGACTGTCCATTCGATCGGAAAGTTTGCCGGTTTTGATTTCGTCCACCAGGTTGATTGCGCCGCTCGCTTCAGTCTTCTCGCACCACGCTCGCTTCAGTCTTCTCGCACCACGCTCGCTCTGCCGATTTCCTTGCGGTAACGCAGTGGCGTTTTCCCCAGTTCGTTTCTGAAAACGTAGGCGAGATATTCGGGAGAGCCGAATCCTGCCGCCTCGGCGATCTGCGGAATAGGCAGAACAGTTTCAGCCAGCAATGTCTTGGCGCGCTCCAAATGAACGCGCCGGATTTCGCCAGCCGGCGAACGTCCCAGTGCTTGAAGAAACCGGCGCTCCAGTGCGCGTCGCGAAATTCCTGATTGTCGTGCCACCTGGCTGACTTGAATGGGCTGCGCGGCGTTCATGCGAATGAAACTCAACGCCTTCACCAGCGCTGGATCGCGCACCGCCAGCGTGTCCGTGGACTGCCGGGTGACAACGAGCAACGGAGGTACGAGAATGGGGGTGAGCGGACGGCGAACGGCCTTGACGCGGGCGCGTGACCGCGAGGCCCCTTGCATCAGTTCATCCAGCGTTTCGGACGCCCGCTCGCCGATCTGTTCGGCGGCCACGTGAATCGCCGAAAGCGGCACGTGCAGCACTTCACACAACACATCGTCGTCAGCGCCACTGATGATGGCGACCTCTTCGGGCACTAGGAGTCCGGCCATCTGGCAGGCATAAATAATCTCCCGGCTGCTGCTGGCATTCCACGTCAGGATGCCGACGGGTTTGGGCAGGTTCTTCAACCATTTCCCAAGCTGCTTCAGGTCGAGGGTCCAATCAGGTTCCGCTCCTGTGCTCGGCGTCACCGAATAGACTTCGCATTCGTGGTCGGCATTGCGCACCGCGGTGACAAACGCATCCTCCTGCACACTCACATACGAAAGGCCGGTGAGACTGAAATAAGCAAAATGGCGAAAACCGCGTTGAAGAAAATGATCGAGCGCAAGCGCCGCGCCCGCAGGCAGGTCAGATGTCACACGCGGAAAAATCTCGGAACCCGGCACCTGAATCCCGGAGACGTTGACGATCGGAAGACCGAGACGGGTGAGGTCCTCGATCATCTGCGCGTTTGCGACGCGAGCGATCACGCCGTCGCCCTCCCAACCGGGAGGCAGGCGCAACCGTTCCTCGAGTCCGCGCGCTTCCACGAAAATCTGCCACGGGCCATGCGCGCGCGCGTAGCGGTTGATGCCCTGGATCACGCGCCGTCCCCAACTCGTGGAAGTGTCAACCAGCACCGCGACGCGCGGGAGCTGTTGGGTGCGGCGCGCCGGCGTGGCGCGTCCAGCGACGCGGGGCTTTTTCTTATTTGGAGGCATTCCGGTGATGCCGCAATTTCTTAGAACAAAGACGCATGTGTTCCTACTCAATTCCTCGGGCGTTGTTTAGCGTTTTTCCGTGAACTCCACTGCCACCGCCACCAAAGGTCCATCCCTGAGATGGGCGATCGTGGGACTCCTCTTCCTCGCGGCGGTTCTGAACTACGTGGACAAGAACACGCTGGCGCTCCTCGCTCCCACCATCCAGCGCGAACTCGGTCTCGATGACCAGGACTACGCGAACATTCAGAACGCATTTCAAGTCGCGTACACGATCGCGCTGCTCGGCTCCGGCGCCATCGTCGATCGACTCGGACCACGGTTGAGCCTGGCGCTCTTCGTGGGTTGGTGGTCGGTGGCGAACATGCTGACTTCACTCGCGCGGTCGGCCGCGTCACTGGCTGCCTTTCGATCGCTGCTCGGTCTTGGTGAAGCAGGCAACTGGACGGCGTCGCCAAAAGTCGTCGCCGAATGGTTCCCAGCGAAGGAACGAGGACTCGCCATCGGGATTTACACTGCGGGCACGCCGCTCGGTATGACGCTCGCGCCGTTGTTCATCATTTGGTTCGCGGGCACGTTTGGCTGGCGGTCCACCTTCGTGGTCACGGGCGCGCTGGGCCTCGTTTGGATTGTGCCGTGGCTTTTGATCTATCGCTCGCGCGACGCACGTGACGATGACCAGAGCACGCCTGTTCCCGCGAACCTGGAAGTGGTAGAGACGCCCAAAGAAGAATCATGGGGCTGGCTGCAAGCGTTCGGACGCCGCGAGGTCTGGTGTCTGCTCCTGGGCCGGATGTTGTCCGACCCCGTCTGGTTCTTCTATCAAAACTGGTATCCAAAATATTTGGTGAGCGCGCGCGGGCTGA
>DATHEW010000330.1:0-2506 GCA_035318425.1 Candidatus Acidiferrum sp.
CACGAGCCGTTGCAAATGAAACACGACGGTAAACCATTCACCGCGGCGCTCGGCGATGATGGCGTTTTCAGCATGCCAGCGCAGTATGTCCTCCGTGGAGGGCAGCACTGTGTCATCCGCCCGCAGCATTGAGAATTTCGCAGCCAGTTCCGTGGCTGAGAGCGGCGTAGCGCCCTTTGAAACGTCCGCGCGAAAACCACTTTGGCACTCCGCAAGTATCTGCAGCTTTTCCAGCAGCACGTCTTTGGGAGCCAGCGTGATGCTCCAGATGCTGGGCTTAGGATTATCGACTTGCGCAAAAAGCCGGGTGCTGCCGGGCGTGAAGCAGATCAGTCGCGATTGACCACCCAGTTGCACAGGCGGCCCGATCACTTCGCCACGTGCGACGTCCCACAGGCGAATCATTCCATCCGCGCAAGCCGTCGCGAGTAAACGGTCATCGTGGCTGAACAGCACGCTTCCGATGGTTCCCTTGTGCCGCAATGCGCCGGTGACCGGCTGGCCGTCGCTGACCCGCCAGATGCGCACGACATTGTCTTCGCCGGCCGTTGCCACGAGTTTCCCGGCTGACGAGAACACGGCATTGGCGATCCCGTCACCGTGACGAAGCGGCGCCCCGACAGGTCGGAGCGATGGCAACTCATAAATGTGCGCCATCGCCGGTTCGATCGATCGGTTCCCGAACGCCAGGAGGAGCTTTTCGCTGTCAGGACTGAGGCGCACGTCCATGAGGAGCTCGCGATCACCAACCCGAATCGTTCCGAACATCGCGCCCGTTTTCGCGTCCCAAACAGTGACGGAATTTACGCCGTTCGCAGCGATCCAGCGTCCATCAGCGCTCCAATAGACTTTAACCGTCGGTTCACGTCGATTCATCGATTCGCCGATAGGGCTTCCGTCACCAGTGCTCCAACGCTGCAATAGCCCATTCGCCATCATGGTTACGAATTCACTTCCGTCGTGCTTGAAAACGATGGCGCGGACGTCGCGAGTGGCCGGATGGGCGCGCGCGGGAATTTCATGAACCACCTCGTGTGTGGAAGCATCCCAAATGCGGACGCCATTCTGGCGGAACGCTCCGCTGATAAAACGTCCGTTCGGGTCTGCGGAGAAGTGCGACTGGTTGGGCGGCGTATTCCACGACTGACCAATTTCGGCGCCGGTTTGGAGATCATAAACGTGCAGGGCACCGGCCGCATCTTCCAGGACGATTCGCGTTCCGTCTTCCATGTGCGCAACGCGACGCATCGCTTCGCCGCTGGTGAGAAAGGGTTGGGCTCCGCTCTGCAAATCCCACACCTGCACCACGCCTTCGACATCACCCACGGCGAGGAAGCGGCTGTCGAGACTGAATGCCACGGCTTCAATCAAGGCCGAATGATGAATGGCGGGAAGAACTGGCCGGTGGTTTTCCGCGCGCACGACCCGCAATTGGTAATCGAATCCTGCCGTCGCCAGCAGCGCGCCATCAGGACTGAACACAACTTTGTTCGCACCGCTTTCATGAGTCATCGGCAGGCGGAACGGCTGTCCGGTCTCGGTCTCCCACACACGCGCCTGATCGCCAAAGCCAGCGACGGCAAATTGTCGGCCATCCGGCGCAAAATTCATTTCGTAGGGAAGATTGCCGGCCGGCACGGAACTGATGGCGGCGCCGGTGGCCCAATTCACCACGTGCACTCTTCCGGTGGAGTTCACGAGCAACTGCTCGCCGCCCGCGCTGAAACGCGGAAGGACTTTGGATGAACTGAAGATCGGCGTTTCGTTCAGGCGCTCGCCCGTGCGAATGTTCCAGCGCCACGCCTCGTTCTTCTCGTGTCCGGTGAGGAGTTGCTGGCCGTCGGGCGAAAACATCAGCCAGAGGCAACGAGTGGCATTGGTGATCTCAATCCCGGTGTTTGTGCACGAGTCGGTGTCCCACAATCGCACGCTTTCGCCACCGGTGGCGAAGAGCTTGCCGTCGGGACTGAACGCAGTCGCCTCGCTGCGGTCGGTGATCGCTTCGATCGGTTGAAACGTCTTCGCGGCGATTTTCCACAAGCTGGCGAAAGGCTGGTTCGTGAAGTACTCCAACACTTGCGACCCATCAGGGCTGATGAAACTCCCGCGGTGATCTCGGCCTTTCACGTCGGGATGTAGAACCGGTTCGCGCGTCGCCAAATCCCAGACACGCGGTTCACCGGAACGGAGCACCGCGATCAAACGTTTTCCGTCGGACGAGAACTGCAATTGCACCGGAGTGCCGCGTGCATCCCAAAGGCGCACGAGGCGCGGCGAAAGTTGCAGCGTCGCGGACAAACGCTGGCGGGCCGCCCGCTGGCTCTCGCTGTCGTCGCCCTCCAGCTTCAACACCTCAATCAAGGGAAGCATCCCCATGAACGCGTCACCGCCCGCATTCAACGTTGCGCTTGCACGCAGATGCTGGCTGATGAGCCGCTGCCGGCTTTCCTCGGTTTTCTGTTCCGCCTGTCCACGGAGAAAAGATTCATTGGCCTGGGCTTTGCGA
>DATHEW010000331.1:0-3933 GCA_035318425.1 Candidatus Acidiferrum sp.
CCTTCAGCGTGGCGCAGATCGAGGAGATTGGTTTCAGCCAGTTCTGGAAGCGCAAAGAGGAAGTGCTGACGGCGCTGGACGATTATCGCCGCGCGCACAGCTATTTCTTCTCCGCGTTGATGGTCACGGACGTGGTGGAGCAATCATCGCTGCTGCTGCTCGCGGGCCCGGATGCGTTCAAGGACAAGCTGGATTATCCTGAGACGGAGGACGGTGTTTACGAGATGGCTGGAGTCGTCTCGCGCAAGAAGCAGTTGCTGCCGTTCTTAACGCACTGTTTGGAAAAGATGAAGTAGCTGGAATTTTCAAAACTCACCCGCCAAGTTACCTATATGAAATTGATCTTGTCCGCGCACAACATCACGCTCACCAAGGCCATCGAGGATCACATCACCATGAAGCTGGACAAGCTCGATCATCTCGATCGGTTCGCGATCGATGCTCGGGTGACACTCGAACATGACACCACCAAGGCCACGGACCGCAAGTTCAAGGCCGCGGTACGCCTCGATGAGCCCGGCCCTGATCTTTATGCCGAAGACTGGGAAGGCGATCTCTACGCCGCGATCGATCTCGCGTTTAAAAAAATCGAACAACAGATCCGCAAACGCCGCGGCAAGTTCAAGACACGCAACCACAGCGAGGCCGCCGCAGGTAAACGTAAGCGCCAGGAAGCGGGCATCTGACCCGTCGATGGTCGAGAGTCGAACGTCGAGGCGCATGGTCTCGACTCTCGTTCGTCGGCTCTCGACTTCATGATTCTTCGCGCGCGATTCGTCGTCCCCGTTTCCAAGCCGCCCATCGATGACGGCGCGGTGGCGATGCGCGGCGGACGCATCACGAGTGTTGGAAGTTGGAAACACGTTCGCGCCGAACATTCCGGCGAAGCGTTCGACCTTGGCGACTCCGTCCTGCTTCCAGGGCTCATCAATGCGCACTGCCATCTCGACTACACGGACATGGCCGGACTGCTTACGCCGAAGCGCAGCTTCTCCGATTGGATCAAAGCGATCGTCTCGTTGAAAGGCGACTGGAGCTACACCGACTTCGCGCAGTCCTGGTTGAACGGAGCCAGACAATTGCTGCGCTCTGGAACGACTACAGTCGTGGACATCGAAGCGGTGCCGGAACTCATCCCGGAGTTGCCGCAATCGACACCGTTGCGCGTGATCTCATGCCTCGAAATGATTTCGCTCAGACGCAACGCGAGCGCGGCGGACCTCGTGCGTCAAAACTCAGATCACCTGGCTCGGTGGCCCAATCCCGTTCGAGGGCTGTCACCGCACGCGCCCTACACCACCTCGCTGGAATTGCTCTGGCATGCCGCGGAAAATGCGCTCGCGAATCGCTGGCTGCTCACGGCGCACGTCGCTGAATCGGAGGAAGAATTCCAGATGTTCACACGCTCGCGCGGCGCCATGTTTCGCTGGCTGAAAACGCAGCGCGACATGAGCGATTGCGTCGGTCGCACGCCCGTCCAGCACATGGATCACGTGGGCGCGTTGGCTTCCAATGTTCTTGCGGCGCATGCGAACGCAGTGACGGATGATGACATCACACTACTGGCGAGGCGCGGCGCGCACGTGGTGCATTGTCCGCGCAGTCATGATTACTTCAAACATCAACCGTTCCGCTTCGAGGATTTCCAAAAGGCCGGCGTGAACATCTGTCTTGGCACCGACAGCATGGCGAGCACGCGCAAGCTGCGCGGTGAACCATTGGAGCTGAATTTATTTTCCGAGATGCGGACCTTTTCCAAGTTTCACCCGGACGTCAGCCCCGACGACGTTCTGCGGCTCGTAACAATCAACGCCGCTCGTGCGCTCGGATTGTCAGGTGAGATCGGCGAGCTCGCACCGGGCGCGCGCGCGGACATCATCGCTGTTCTGCTCGACGGAATCAGCGATCCACACGAGGCCGTGCTCGCGCACAAGGGAGTCGTGACCTCGATCATCGGCGGCCGTTGGATCTGGCCTCCGCGCGACAATGGCTGACAACGAACGACAACGCGTGGTGCTGATCACCGGCGCGGCGGGTGGTCTGGGCCGGGCGCTGACTGAGGCGTTTGCCGATGCGGCATGGTGCGTTGTCGCTGCGGCACGCGAGTGGGGCGAGGAACCAGCGCTCGATCACGTCACTCAAATCACGCTCGACGTTACCAATGCGGAGGCGGTTCAGCGCGAGATCAGCGGCGTTATTGCGGCGCAGGGCCATGTCGATTGTCTGATCAACAATGCCGGCGTGATTGCAGACGATGCGTGCTGGCAAATGAGCGACGACGATTGGGATCACGTGATGAACGTGAATCTGCGCGGATCGTTTCTATGCGCACGAGCAGTCTCACGCGCCATGGCCAAGCAACGGGACGGTCACATCATCAACATTTCCAGTTTCAGCGCGCGATCCGGTGGGCGCGGCCAAGCGAATTACGCAGCGAGCAAAGCTGGACTGATCGGCCTGGCACAATCGCTGGCAAAGGAACTCGGCTCTCGGAACGTGCGCGTGAACACAGTGCTCCCTGGAGTGCTGCCGACGAAGATGACATCGCATCTCACGCCTGAACAACGCGAGGAGTTCGCGCGTGCCAACACACTCGGTCGCATCAACTCCCTCGATGAAGTCGCACGCTTCATCGTGTTCCTCGCAGGCACGCAAAATATTTCCGGCCAGGTCTTCCAACTCGATAGTCGGATTGCGCCGTGGACGTGATTCCGAAACACTCGCCGTGATGTCGGACTTCGACGTGGAACTTCATTCCGAGCTGGAACAGATTTCGCAGCAAGGCCTGCGGCGGGAGTTGCGGCGCGTCGATTCAGCGCAGTCGCCGCGGATCGAGATGGCTGGTCGCAAACTGCTCAATTTTTCCTCCAACGACTACCTCGGGCTCGCAAATCATCCTGCGTTGAAAGAAGCGGCAATTCGGGCCACCGAGAAATTCGGTTCTGGTTCTGGTTCCGCGCGGCTGGTCTGTGGTTCGCTGGCGCCACATCATGAGTTGGAGGAAGCGCTCGCTGTTTTCAAAGGCACGGAAGCAGCGCTGACATTTTCGTCGGGCTACGCGACGGCGCTCGGAACGATCCAGGCCCTCGCAGGCCGCGGCGATGTGGTCGTGCTGGATAAACTCGTTCACGCGTCAATCGTGGATGCCGTGCGACTAAGCGGTGCGACGTTGCGCGTGTTCAAGCACAACGATCTCGCTGATCTCGAACGCATTCTAAAATGGGCGCGTGAAAAACACAGCGGCGCTCACGAAAAATCCAGGAAGACGCGCGTGCTGGTCGTCACAGAAAGTGTTTTCTCGATGGATGGCGATCTGGCGCCACTCCGCGACATCGTGACGTTGAAGGAAAAATTTGGCGCATGGCTGATGGTGGATGAAGCGCACGCCACCGGCTTGTTTGGCGAGACAGGACGCGGGCTCGGCGATGCGTGCGGCGTCGCGGATCAAATCGAAGTTCAAATGGGCACGCTCGGCAAATCCGTGGGATCAGCCGGAGGTTACATTTGCGGCAGCCGCGCGTTGATCGATCTGCTAGTGAACCGCGCGCGCAGTTTTATTTTCTCCACGGCACCCACTCCTGCACAATCTTCCGCTGCGCGCGCTGGTATCGAGTTACTCGAATCGAATGAAGGACACGCGCGTCGCGCCAAAGTCTGGGCCATGATCGATCAATTGAAGAACGAACTGATCAGGAGCGCATGGCCACTGCCCGTTGTTCAGAGCGCCATCGTCCCTTTGATCGTGGGCGGAGAATCAGATGCGCTGCAACTCGCGACGCGTTTGCGTGAGGACGGCGTGTTTGTTCCTGCGATTCGCTTTCCCACGGTGGCACGCGACAAGGCGCGCCTGCGCGTAACACTGACGGCGGATCACGAGCCGCAAGATGTTAAATTGCTGGTCGAGCGATTGAATGCCGCGCGTGAAGCGCCCAC
>DATHEW010000332.1:0-4328 GCA_035318425.1 Candidatus Acidiferrum sp.
ACGCAAACGTTAGGCAAGTCCTTGTCGAATTCTCTCACGAGCTCGATGTGGTGCCGCTCGAATGCCGCAACGTTCAGGCTCAAGGCGTCCTCCACCAGATCTGCTGGTGGCAGCGTCTCGTGGACGCCAGACAACTTGGCGTAGCTTTGCTGCATCGCCACGATCTCTTTGATGTGCTCGATGTGCTGCCCGACTGAACTTATCTCGGTGATCAACTCGGTTTGCTCCTCCGCCAACGCTTCTGCTACCGATCCGAGGAACTCCGGAATGAGTTTTCCTTTAGGATCGTTAGTGAGGAACTCCGCGAGGCGACCGTTCTGCTCCAGCATCATGGTCGTCGCACGGCGCAAATCGCCCACGTTGGAAGCCCGCAAACGCTCGCCGACCAGCGTCGCAGAAACACTAACGCTGTTGAGCACATTGCCGACGTTGTGGAGGACACCCGTCGCCACATCGGCCATGCCAGCATGCCGCGATGTATCCATTAACTGGCGGTTCAACTTGTCCAGTTCTGCCGCGTTGAGCTTCGCCTGTGTGATGTCCTGGAAAATTCCGCGGATGGCTAGCGGCCTGCCATTCTCGACAAGAGCGGTGCCGCTTTCCCGAATCCACACTGCGCGTCCATCGGCAGCCATGATTCGGTACTCGAGAGTATAGGATTGCCCTCTCACGGACATTTCGCGGGCGGCCTGAACTGCTTTGGCCGCGTCCTGTGAGTGCAGTTTATCCTGCCAAAACATTGGCTCGTCCAGCCATGCCGACGGCGGATAACCCAAAATGACTTCACTTTGGCGACTGACAAAAGTGAACTGAAACGTATCCGCCGCGCGTTCCCAGACGATCCCGTCAATTGAATGAATCAACGCCTCCATCTTTTGTTGAGAAAGGCTGAGTGCTGCATCCTGGGTTTCGATGCGGCTGAGCATCTCGTTGAACGAATCAGCGAGGCTTCCCATTTCGTCGCGGCTGCTGACACTCGCGCGCACGGAATAGTCCTTCTTCTCCCCGACAATCTTGGCGGTTCTCGACAGTTGAAGTACGGGGCCGGTGATCGTCCGTCCCAACCGGCTGGAAAGGAACACCGCCGACGCTATCGAGACGATGGTAATCCCAAGCACGACAAGCCCGTAGAAGCGCAACAGCTCCCGGAACGTTCGCTGATAATCCATCCGCATGTACAGCGTTCCCACCCGTTCGTTCTTTACAACAACCGACTCGGTGAGCAGCAAGTATCCGTCGAAAAAGCGATTTTCGCCGGGGGAGGGGAATAATAACAGCGCCTTTGCATCTTCCGCCTTTCCAAAATGGGCAACGCTCGATCCGTCCGTGCTGTGCAAAGACGCCGTCAGCACTGTGGGTTTGGCTCGAAATGAGCCGACCATCTCATCTGCGGCCGTGTCATCCTTGAAGGCCACGGCGGCACCGCTGTGACTCGCGACGATTGCGGCGAGCGTGGAGGCGTCGCGCTGGAAGTTGGACCGGAAGTTCAGGACCTGAAAAACAAACAACGCAGCGATAGCTACGACAAGAACGGCGCCACATATCAGCAGCGTGATGGACAACATCTTTTGCCTGATGGGGAGGTCTAGAAATCGTTTCATCGTTCAACGCTGTCTTCGCACATCCTGCACCAGAGCAGGCCATGTGTTCGCAAAGCTGTGTAGCTGTATTTGTCTTGATTACGCATTTGCACAGGCATGCCGGCATCCTGTTCGCGAGAACGCAAAGAACCGTCATCCCATCGAAAACATCGGCCCGGGATCAGCAATGCTGAAGCCGTGATGTTTGAATACAAGCCCGACCGCTCCTCTGAAACCACGAAAAGGCTCATGAGACGAAAGTACAATGCGAAGCGCTGAAGGAGGTTTGATGGCAGATCGACTGCATCCACAGCGCCAAGTCGGGCTTGTTCTGAAATTAGTTGATGCGAATGCACGTTCCAACATTCTGTTCGTCGAAGACGAGAGAATCATCCGGGAGTGCTGAGTAAATTTTAGAACGCGCGCATTCACTTTGCTGCAAGCGCAAGATGCTCTGAGGAGCTCGCAATGGCTCGCGAGCGACATCCTGATCTAATCATTGACTCCGGTCGGGCTCCCGCGAGGCCAGCGAGGATCAACGTGTGCGCTCCAAAGGTAGCGGAGGACGGTCGAACGTCGTGGAAAAAAACCCCGAGTGTTTGGGCTTCAGAACGAAGTAGTCGTCCGGCTGAGGCAGAAGCATCTCCACGAGAGGCTGGCCCAGCATACCGTCATGAAGGCAATGATCCACTTGATCTGAAAGTCCGATTTCCACCGTCCGAAAATGGGCATTCACTTAAATCACGGGGATATCAGAAATGGCGCGGTGCTTCAAGCGATTGAGCCGCCTCATCCGACTATCAGGCAACCGCCTGATGGGCAAATTACAGCATTCATGTTCCGATCCCATCTCCGCCCATCAGAGCGGGACAAATGATTTGTACCATCTTGCACTTGGAGGATGACGACGACGACTCGTTCTTCTTCGAGCGCGCCTTGAGCCGTTTGCAGTCCGAAGGTCGATATCGGCGCGTGTCGTCGGTGGACGAGGCAATCCACTACTTTACGGGCACAGGAAGCTTCTCTGACCGCACCCTCAATCCACTTCCTGATGTTCTGGTCGCCGACAGCAACTTGGGCAGTCTCAAAACCACTGGGCACCTGATGTCGTGGCTAAACGATCGCGAAGAGTTTCGCTCATTGATTCGAGTCATGCTCACTGGGGGCGTGAGCGCCACGGAAGCCGATAAGCAATTGCACGAAGGCGTCGCATGCGTTCTTCCAAAAGGCGCCAATCTCGAGGAGCTAACCCGGTCTGTAGCGCAAGTGCTCAGGCTTTGCGAACTCCGCTGAACGGGTTGCGGTGGAATCGCCGTTAACATGATCGCTACTGCATCTGAGCCGTGCGCGATTTTGACTCGGCCGATGCGCGGGACGTTGAAACGCGGATCGAAAGTCATCCATTCGTTTCCCAGATACACTTTGCGGTAAGCGTGAATCCATCGGCGTTCTTGGATCAATACAGCCGATGTCCTGGTACTCATACGACGCCAGGCCGATGCCGAACGAAAGCTTCTGCTGCATCACCAACACGCCGTCTTCGAGCCGCGGTTTGAGAACGAAGAGGGCAGGGGTGGGCATGGGCGTTTCGTAGGCCACGCTGCAGCCCACACGCACGGCCAAATTGAGTGGACTCTAAATCATTTATCCATTTCGCAACGTGGGTGCTGTGCCGTCAATCCACAGCGGCCACCACATCAGGCGAGACGCGGGGACATTGTTCAGCCGCGTTCCATGTCGCGCGGACGAACACGGTAGATTCCTCGTAGCTGATCCGCTCCAATTCCTTCGTCGGGATTAAAACGTCGGTGTCGGAAAACCTCGCCGCCGTCTTGATGACGAACTGGCCAATCGCCCAACTCTGGGCGTCCATCATGAAATCGCAGACGTGGCCGACGACACCCTCGCTCGAACGAAGATGGTAGCCTTTCACGGCTTGTGTGCTGCGCAGATGCGCATCGGCACGCTCGGATTGAAGCTCAGTCGCAGTGGCTGATTCGGTAGGGAGCGTTGAGGGCGGTAGTTCCAGAATTGGAAACCCACTCATGCCCCACAGCGCATCGCCTTGCCAGTAATAGGGCCAACCATGATAGCGAAAATACTCCTCCTCATATTGCCGCGACACTGGCTTGTGCAACTCGATGGAAGGGCTGTCCTCAATTTGTTTGCGCGTCAGGTTCACGCGCAGAATCTTTTCCGCCTGATCGAGTCGGCCGAGCGAGTAAGGCGAGATAAGCACCTGGCGCCCCGGCAACCACGTGCCCGTGTCCACGACCAGGTAGCGAACGGCCCAGTTCACATCGTCGAAATAGAAATCCTTCACGTGGCCGATGTCGCCATCCGATGCGCCGAGTTGGTTTCCGTACAATTGTTTAATGCTGCGTAACATGAAGCTGCCTTTCTGCTTTCTATTTGTCTTTATGCGCGCGTTTCTGCCAGCGCAGGCCCATCCAGATCGATCCCGCGACGTTGGCGACTTTCAATGCTCTATCCAGCCACGAGGTCGTAGTGCCATTGGTTGCCGCGGTTCCCCCTCGCAGCTTCGAAACTCCTGTCATCAACAGCGCCGCCGTCGATGCGAACAGGCTGAACGATTTGGCCCGCGCGCCGAGCAGGCGCACACCGCCGGCAACGGCCTGCCATTCCTCGATCAGTTGCGGGCGGTTGAGTTCGCTCTCCGCGATCAAAAGTTCTTTGCGCAACTGCAACGAACTCACGCAAGGATTTCGTCGAAACATGCGCGGTCCT
>DATHEW010000333.1:0-3987 GCA_035318425.1 Candidatus Acidiferrum sp.
CTGTGCGGTTCACGGTGACGCGCAGCGGCGCAACGAACACGGCGCTGACGGTGGCGTTCGCAGTGGAGGGAACGGCCGCGAACGGAAATGACTTCACGCTTTCCAGCAGCGGCAGCATTACCATTCCGGCCGGCACGAACAGCGCGGTGTTGACGTTGATCCCGCGCGACGATCCCACTGAAGAAACCGCTGAATACATGACGGTGACATTGCTGCCGCGGCCCGGATATGGGATTGGCTCCCCAGGCAGCGCGACCGTGGTGCTTGTTTCCGACGACGGCACGGTGCAGTTCCTTCTCGCCGATAATCGCGTCGCGGAGAACAACGGCATTGCTTCGATCCCGGTGGTGCGCAGCGGCAACACCAACATCGCCGCGAGTGTCAGTTTCGTGATCAGCAATGGAACAGCCACGGCCGGTTCCGATTACATCATCACCAATGGCACGCTTAGCTTCGCGCCCGGCGAAACGCTGCAAAGCATCAACGTGCTACTGATCGATGACGCCGTGGTGGAACTCGACGAAACCGTCGCGCTGGCGCTTTTCAATCCGAGCGGCGGTGTTCTCCTCGGCGGGCAGAAGACGGCCACGCTCACGATCGTGAACGATGACACGGAGTTCAATTTTGCCGCAGCGACGTTCCGTGGGAACGAGAATTCGCCCGCAGCGCAGATCGAAATTCGCCGTGTCGGTGTGTTGTCCAACGCGCATTCGGTCGCGTTCACCGCGACCAACAGCAGCGCGAGCGCCGCTGACTTCGTGGCCACGAACATCGTGGTTGATTTCGTGCCGGGACAAACAAACGCGACGGTGTTCGTCCAGTTGTTCGACGACGCATTGTTCGAAGGCAACGAGACGGTGTCCTTGAGGCTTTCCAATGCAACGGGCGGCGCATCGATCGGCGGCGGCGGAACGGGAACGTTGCTGATCGTCGATGACGAATGCCGGTTGGAGTTTGATGCGGCGCAATATTTCGCGCGCGAATACTCGAACACGGTCACGCTCGTGGTGCGGCGCATCGGCGGCACGGTGAATCCTGTGTCGGCCACTTACACGACTACCGATGGCGTGGCGGTGAATGGGCTCGATTATCTCGGCGGCAGTTTTACCCTCACTTTCACAGGCGACCATTACGAACTCGACACGAACGGAACCGGCCAGCTCACGTTTGTGCCCGGCGATTCGGTGCGCACGATCGCACTGCCAATCATCGACGACACGGATGGCGAAGGGAACGAGGATTTCACCGTGACGTTGAGCAACCCGACGGTGTCCGGTCCCGCGCTGGCGAACTCGGTGCAACTCGGCCTCCAGACGAATGCGTCCGTGCTGATCATCGACAACGAAGCGCCAGGCAACGTCGATTACGAATTTGTCTCCGGCCCCAATGCTCCGGTGCGAGCGCTGGCGCTTCAGTACGACAACAAGATTGTTCTCGCCGGTGAGTTCACGCAGATCGATGGGTTCGGATTTATTCGTGTGGCGCGGCTGCACGCGGATGGTTCGTTCGACGCGGGCTTTAATCCGGGAGCCGGCGCAAACAGCACCGTCTATTCCGTCGCCTCCGCGCCGGACGGGAAGGTTTACATCGGTGGTGATTTCATGCTGGTGAACAATACGAATCGCACGCGCATCGCGCGTCTCGCTGCGGATGGTAAACTCGACCTGAGCTTCAGCAACAGCGTGAACGGCATCGTGCGCGCGATCGCGTTGCAGGCGAACGGGCAGGTGATTATCGCGGGAGATTTCACAACCGTCGGCGGTGCTCCGCGCAGCCGCATCGCGCGGTTGAACAGCAATGGTTTGTTGGACACGACCTTCAATCCTGTGCTGAACGGGAACGCAAACGCTCTGGCGATTCAGCCTGACGGCGGGATTCTGGTCGGCGGCGCGTTCACGACGGTAAATGGAACGCCGAGCGGGTCCATTGCGCGGTTGAATACGGCGGGCACTCTCGATGGAAGCTTCACAACGGGGATTGGCTTCAATGGCGCGGTGAACGCAATCGGGTTGCAGCCGGATGGCTTTGTTCTCGCAGGCGGACAGTTCACGAGCTTCGATGGCAACGGACGCAACAGAATCGCGCGGCTCACACCGGCGGGCGCGATCGATACGAGCTTCGTCATCGGCAGTGGCGCCAATGGAGCGGTCAATGCCATCGCGGTCAGCCCGAACAGCAAGATCGTGCTCGCGGGTGATTTCACGACTTACAACGGCGTGCTGGCGAATCGGTTCGCGCGTTTGAAGAAGGAGGGCGGGATAGACTTCGCATTCGTGACCGGCACGGGCGCGAACGCTCCTGCGCGCGCGGCGGTTGCGCAGGAAGACACGGCGATCGTGATCGGCGGCGACTTCACGGTGGTGAATGGCATCGCCAGGAATTACGTCGCGCGAATTCATGGCGATGAAAAGTCGAGCGTGACCTCGGTTGAATTTGCGGAGGCTGTGTTCAATGTGCAGGAAGACGGCGCCTCGGTCGCAGTGACGATCTTGCGCCTCGGCAACACGAACACCGCGTTCTCGCTCATGTTCGGCACGCACGATGTCAGCGCCTCGAATGGAGAAGACTACACCGGCGTGACGAACACGGTTACGTTCGAAGCGGGCCAGACTTCACTCGTCGTGAACGTGGCGATCCTCAATGACCTCGCGGTGGAAGGCGACGAGACGATCGGATTGTTCCTGAGCGGCGCGCCCTCGACGATCGACACGAGCGGCAACACCAATGCGGTCGTGCTGATCCAGGATGACGAACGAGCGATCAAGTTCAGTGCCGCGAATTATCTCGTGAATGAATCCGGCACCAACGCTCGCATCACGCTCACGCGCATCGGTGGATTGAGCGGCACGATTTCCGTGACGTTCTTCACGACAGACGGCACGGCGGTGGCGGGCGGTGATTACGTCGCGGTGAGCACCAACGTGAGCTTCGCGCCAGACCAGGCGAGCGCGGATGTTTACATCCCGATCATCGATGATCCGACGGGTGAGCCGAATGAAACGGTGTTCCTCAGCCTGATCAATCCTGTGGATGGCGAACTCGGCACGCCCGCGAACGCGACGCTGAGCATCGTGAATGACGACTTCACGATCGGCACGATGGTCCATTCGAACACGACGCCGATCAACATCATGGATGCCGCGCCGGCGTTTCCGTATCCATCGACGATCGTCATCAACAATCTCACAGGCGTGTTGAGCAGCGTGCAGATCCAACTCGTGGGACTGCGGCATTCCTTCCCGTCGGATATTGATGCTCTCCTGGTAGGCCCCGGCGGAGAGACCGTGATGTTGATGTCGGATGCCGGCGGCAGTTTCCCGGTCACGAACGTGAATCTCACGTTTGGAGATGGCGCCGCCGCGTTGCCGAGCAACGGGCCGCTGGTAAACAGCACGAACCGGCCGACGGATTACGGTCCGGCCGATTCGTTCTTCAGCCCGGCTCCGGCGGGACCTTATGGAAATGCGCTGTCGGTCTTCGGCGGCACGAGCGCGAACGGCACCTGGTCGCTTTACGTGTTGGACGATCGCGGCAATGACGCGGGAGTGATCAGCAACGGATGGCGTTTGCTGTTCACCACCGTGGATTTGGCGACGGTCGCCGACTTGTCGGTGAGCGGCACTGTTTCTCCCGACACGGGCGCGACGGCGGGCGACGTGTTGCTCTACTCTTTCATCATCAGCAATGCCGGGCCGAACTCGGCGGCGAATGTCGTGTTCAGCAATGCTCTCTCGACAGGAGTTTCCGTCGTCGGCGCGAATGCTTCGCAAGGCAGTTGCGGCGTCAGCAATGGTTACGTGCTGTGTGATCTCGGCTTCATCGAGTCGAACGGAGTCGCCTTCGTGGACTTGAAGATGATCGCCGGACTGGGCGGCTCATTGACGAACATCGGAATTGTCCGTTCGCAGGAAGCCGATGTCGCGCTGGCCGACAACACATCGATCATCGTGAGCAGCATCGCGGCGGGAACGACGGCGGACATCGGCA
>DATHEW010000334.1:0-3794 GCA_035318425.1 Candidatus Acidiferrum sp.
ACACTTTTGCCGCCAATGCTCGTCAGGTCGTTCGTCTTCACTGTCGGCGCCGGTAGGCCCGGCAGATCAACATTCTTCAACGTGATGTCGTACGTCTTGTAGTTCGGCTCAGGACGGGCGCGAAGTTCGTTCTCTCGAATCTTGGCGCGGGCCTCCGTTTCCTTGTTCTCCTTGAGCCGCACTTCGTAATTCATTGAGTAGGTCTTCTCTTCCTTTTTCTTTTTGTAATGCGCGATCTCTTCGCGGACGTACGCATAATCCTTGTCGCTGGCGATGCGTCCATCCGAGCGCTTGCGCAATTCTGCCAACACGGGCGGGATCACATTCACTTGCTCGTATTTGGCCGGCGGCACCGTGTCCCACGGCAACGCATTGGGCAGCGATGACTCGCCGAGATCGGCATGATTGTTCATCGACGGCAGGATGATATCCGGCACCACGCCTTTGAGTTGTGTGGAGGAACCACTCGCCCGGTAAAATTTTCGGATCGTGATCTTGAGCGAACCGAGATTGTTCGTGGTCCGCATGATCGGCCCGAGTTCAAGCAAGGTTTGAACAGTGCCTTTGCCATGAGTCGAAGAATCTCCCACCACGAGGGCACGGCCATAGTCCTGAAGTGCTCCAGCAAGAATCTCGGAAGCCGAGGCGCTAAAACGGCTCGTGAGCACGACAAGCGGCCCGTCGTAGAGCACGGCGGGATCGGTATCTTCGTCCACGTTGATGCGGCCATCCGGGTCTTTCACCTGGACGACCGGTCCTTTCTTGATGAACAGCCCCGTGAGATTGATTGCTTCCTCGAGCGAGCCGCCACCGTTGCGCCGCAGATCGAGAATAATGCCGGCAACATTTTCTTCCTTCAGTTTCTTCAGCAACTTCGCGACATCCGTTGTGGTGCTCTTTCGGTTCGCGCTGCGGTCCTGGAGCGCGGCATAGAACGAGGGCAGGTCGATCATGCCGAGGCGCTTCGTTTTGCCGCCGGCATCGGGGATTTCGATGATCTTTGCCTTGGCCTCACCGTCTTCCAAATTGATTTTTGCGCGAGTGATGCTGACGACCTTGCGGATGGAAGGATCGGGAGCATCCACCGGAATAATCGTCAACCGCACTTCGGTGCCTTCCGGCCCGCGGATCATGTCCACGACTTTTTTCAACGGCTCATCGAACACATCGACGGGTGAATTCGTGCCTTGCGCTACCGCGATGATCTTGTCGTTCGGCTTCACCTGGCCGCCTTTCTTCGCCGGTCCTTCCATGAGTTCCTTGATCTTGCAGTAACCGTCCTCCGACTGGAGCAACGCGCCGATGCCGAAGAGCGACAGCTTCATGCTGATGTTGAAATTCTCCGCGGCCGGCTTGCCCATGTAATCAGTGTGCGGATCGTAAACGTGCGCGAGTGAATCGAGATAGATCTGGAACACATCCTCGCTGTCAAAGTCACTCAGCGTGCGCAACTGGCGTGTGTAGCGGCGCGTGAGATTCGTCTTGATCGCCTCGGGAGTCTCCTTGTTCAGCCGTTCCTGGAGATACTCGAAGCGCACGCGATCGCGCCAAAACTTCTTCGCTTCCGCCACATCAATCGGCCGTGGCAACTCCTTGCGGTTCGGCTCGTAACGCTCATCGCCGGTGAACTCGAATTTGTCCGTCTGCAACAAATTCGTCGCATGCTGTACCTGGCTGGCGAACCGTTGGATGAAGCGGTTGAAAATCGTTTCGGCGGGTGTCGTATCGCCGAGCTTCAGCGTCATCTCGTCGAGGAGCGTCTTCCACTTGTCGAACTCCTTCACGTCGGATTGCAGGAATACGATGTGCATCGGATCGAGTGCGTCGAGATACTTTTGCAGGAAGCTCGTCGAGACCGTGTCATCGAACGGCTGTTGGTTGTAATGGCTGCGCTCGAGGATGGCGGCGACCACACGGGCGATGCGCGAGTCATCCGGCCCAGGCACGAGTGTTTTGAGCGCCCGCACCTCATTCGTATTCCTCGTGGTGATAAGCGACTGCTGGGGGTCAACGGCGAAGGCTGCGAAGCCGCTCAAGAGCAGCACGAAAACGGTTCTGATGATTCTCATGGCTTAAAAAACTCCGCGTAGAATAACACGGTTTCGCTCACACGCCGCAGGAAACTTCAATCCGCACATAATCCAACCCGCGCCAGCTCCGCCGCATAACCTTCGCGGAAGGTCGGATACTTCAATTTGCACCGCAGCGCCAGCCTGAGTTTTTGGTTGGAAACGCGCTTATCCGTCACCGCGCGGCGTCCCGGGCCGCTGCGCTCGGCGACGCTCGGTGGCATGGGCTTGCGCAAACGCTGCGCGAGCCATGCGAAAACCGTGCGTTGCTGGACGGGTTCGTCATCGACCGCGTTGTAAACTTCCCCCGGCTGGCCGCGATCCAGCGCAGCGATTACTGCGGCGCCGACATCATCACGATGAATCATGTTGAGCCAGCGTTCGCCGGAACCTTGCATCGTGGCTTCGCCTGCAAGGAACTGCCGCAACCAATAGCCACGACCTGGCCCGTAGATGCCGGCGCAGCGAAGGATCATCGCGGGGAATTTGGATTCGCGCGCGGCGCAGAGGAGCATCTGCTCCGTCTCAATCAGCACGCGGGTGGTTACGCTGTCCGGTTCCGTCACGTTCTCCTCGGTGACGATTGAACCATCGTTCTGTCCGTAAACTCCCGTGCTGCTGGTGTAAACGAAAGCGCGTGGCATCGCAGGCGCAAGCCAATCGATGAGGTTCTTTGTTCCTTGAAGATACGTGCGGCGATAATCCTCTTCGTCGCCCGCTGTGGACGCCACGGTGTTCACCACCCAATCGAATTCGCGTGGCAACGCGCTGAGTGTTTGTGGCTGCGTAATGTCCGCGATCAATGGCTCAATGTTCGCGCCGCGAAGTTCGTCCGCATTCCCGGAAGTCCGACGCAAGCCGAACACCTCATGCCCCCGTCGCGCCAACTCGGCTCCGAGTGGTACCCCGACGTAACCGCAGCCAACGATTAGAACGCGCATGGGCAAAGTTTAAGAATGCGCGCCAGCCGTGCGATGGAAATATCCGGCGTCAATACGCCGTCTTCGGCGGCTTCACACATTGCACCGCCGTTTGGGCGATGATCGCGAGGTCCGCGCGCAACGACCAGTTTTCCAAATACTCGATGTCGTATTCGAGCCGGTGTTGCAGGGCTGAGTGCTCGCGCGTCTCACCACGGAATCCATTCACTTGCGCAAGGCCGGTGATGCCCGGCTTCACGAACTTGCGCACATAGAAATTATCCGTGAGCCGCGCGAATTGCTCGTCGTGCTCGGGCAGGTGAGGGCGCGGCCCGACCACGCTCATGTCACCTTTCAGCACGTTGATGAATTGCGGGAACTCATCGATCGAAAGCTTACGGAACCAGCGGCCGGCGCGATAAATTCGGGGGTCGTTCAGCGATGCCTGTTGCGCTGCATCGTGATCGTTCACGTGCATGGTGCGGAACTTCCAGATGTGAAAACGCTGTTTCTGAAATCCGTTTCGCACCTGCCGATAGAAAATGGGACCGGGCGATTGCAAATGCTGGAACAACCAGACAATCGCAGTGAGGACGGGCAGGACCAGCAAACAGACCGGCACGGCAACGACGATGTCGATGACGCGTTTCAGTGAACGGTTGAGCGGGTTCTGCAGCGGCTCATGACGCAGCCCGAAGAACTGAAAACCATCATCCTCGAAATGAGTGATCGGACGATCCAGCTTGTGCTGGAGGTCATTGAAGATGAGCAGACGCACGCCCAGTTTTTCGCACGTGCGCGCCAT
>DATHEW010000335.1:0-3479 GCA_035318425.1 Candidatus Acidiferrum sp.
AAGAACCCGAAGTGCAGCAAGTCGCGCTGCGCGTGATGTCGTTGTGGCGCGATGTCCGCGATATCGATCAGGTCGAGAAACTCGCAAGCCATGAGTTCTTACCGCTGGCCCGCGCCGCGGCAGAATTGCTGGGTCGCAGCACGAACGAACAAGAAGCGGAAATTTTGTTGCGAGAGATGAGTCGTCAGAGTTCGGCGACCGATCGCACGCTACAGCATTCCATCATTTTTGCGCTGATCGAGCTTGGCAACGAGAAGCCACTTCGCACTGGCCTTCAAAGCAGTGATGCCTCGATACGCCGTGCGAGCCTGATTGCGCTGGATCAAATGCCGGACGACCTCCTGAAAGTCGCCGAGGTCACACCGTTGTTGTCTGCAACCAACGCGTTGTTGCGAGAAACCGCGTCATGGATTGTCTCGCGGCATTCGGAATGGGGCGCTGCGCTCGCGAGTTTCTTTGGCGAACAATTGAAATCATTGAGCGACGCCCCGTCGGCTGAGCTTCAGGCGCAGCTTGAAAAGTTCGCGCGCAACAAGGCGATCCAGGCGCTGCTCGTGAACACCGTATCGAGTGGGAAAGTGACTGCGCAGTCCGTGGCGCTGCGGGCGCTCTCGCGTAGTGGCGTGAAGGAATTGCCGGAATCCTGGATCGTGCCGCTTACCGCGTCGTTGCAATCAACTGACCGCGCCGTGCTCGCGTCAGCGGTGTCGCTGGTGCATTCCGCTGGCCCGCCGAAGACGCGGCGCGATGAGTTGAACGCGGCGCTGGTCACGGTGGCAGAGCGGGGTGATGTGCCGTTGGCCACGCGCATGTCGGCAGCGGCGGCGGTGTCTGGCGGCATTCGCAATCTGAGCGAACCGCTCTACTCGCGATTGATCGGCACCCTGCTTCGGGACGCTACGGTAATGGAGCGCAACGATGCTGCGACTGCATTGGCGCGGGCGCGATTGAGCAACGCTCGTTTGAGTGAACTGGCCGCACATGTGAAGCGCATCGGGCCGATGGAGTTGCCGAAGTTATTGCCAGCGTTCGCACATAGCACGAACGAAAACGTCGGCATCAAACTGATCGATTCATTGCTCGCGTCGAAAGCCGCGCGGACGTTGCGCCCCGAAGTGTTTAAGCCGGCGATCACGAATTTCCCGCCGCGGGTGCAACAGCGTGGAGATGAGTTTCTCGCGTCGCTCAACACGGATGCCGCGCAGCAGAAGAAACACATCGATGAATTGGTCGCGTCGGTGAAAGACGGGGACATTCGTCGCGGCCAGGCGCTCTTCAATAGCCCGAAGGCAGCGTGCTCGTCCTGTCACATGATCGGTTACCTCGGCGGCAACATCGGGCCTGATCTCACGCGCATCGGACAGATTCGCAACGAGCGTGATCTGCTCGAAGCGATCGTGTATCCCAGCGCGAGCTTCGTGCGCAGCTACGAACCGATGACCGTGAGCACGAAATCCGGAGACGAATTCAGCGGTGTGTTGCGCAAAGACTCGGCGGACGAAGTTCTCCTTGCCACCGGCCCCGGAACGGAGCAACGGATCGCGCGCGATGACGTTGCGGAAATGCGTCCCGGCACCGTTTCGACGATGCCATCGGGCTTGGCGGATCAACTCACGAAGCAAGAGATCGCTAACCTGCTGGCGTTTTTGAGAGCAACACGCTGGTAAGCAGGTGGAAAGGGCCGCGCTGCGGCCATTCGCCCGCGTTCAGCGGGCGTCCGGCGAACGGTTATGCATTGCCTCGGACCTGCCGCCCGGCGCAGCGCGACGAGTTCCACCATTGATTCGTTCGCGGTCGTTCTCATCCAAGGCATGAGAGCTTTTCGTTTGCCGCGTTCCGGCACGGCGGGTACCGTCCGCGGACGCGCTGACGCACCGCGCGCTTTTGGCAACTATGGACAATCGACCGCTCGCGCCGCAGGAAATTTCCCGGCTCATCGCAGGACTCAACCGGCTGGCTTGTAACCTCTGGGGTACTTGGGACCAGGACACTCTGGAAATCTTCGGCGAATTGTCGCCGCGCGCCTGGCAGAATCTCTATCACAATCCCGTCGCCGTCCTTCACGAGGTTTCCGAGACGGAATTGCGCGCGCGTTTGCAGGACCGTGCGCTCGCAGACCGGGTGGCTCGCACAATCCAGAAGTTCGACGAATATCTCGACGACAAGAACACCTGGGCGGCAGCCAACGCGCCGCAGTTGGCGAAGAATCCCGTCGCGTATTTCACCGCCGAGTTTGGTTTTCACGAGACACTGCCCATTGCTGCCGGCGGCCTCGGTGTGCTGGCGGGCGATCACTTGAAGTCCGCGAGCGATCTTGGTTTGGGATTGGTGGGCATCAGCTTGTTTTATCGCGAAGGTTATTTTCAGCAGGCAATCAACCAGGACAATTGGCAGATCGACTACTACCGTCTGCTCAATCCGCGCAACCTGCCGATGGTGCCGGTGCTCGGCCCTGACGGCAAACCGCTCGTGTGCGATGTCGAAATCGGCATGACGAAAGTTTATTTCCAGGCATGGAAGGTGAACGTGGGCCGCTGCGATGTGTATTTGCTCGACGCGAACCGGCCTGAGAACGAGCAGACGTATCGCGATCTCACTCTTCGCGTTTACGGCGGCGACAGCACGACACGCATCATGCAGGAGATGGTGCTCGGCATTGGCGGCGTTCGTTTGATGCGCAAGCTCGGCATCGCACCGTCCGTCTTCCACATGAACGAAGGACACGCCGCGTTTCTCACCTTCGAATTGTTGCGCGAGAAGATCGTGGCCGGCCAGTCGATCGTGGAAGCAAAAGCAAACACGACGAAGGAATGCATCTTCACGACCCACACGCCGGTGGAAGCGGGGCACGATCGCTTCGTGCCCGAGCTGATGCACTACGCGATGCCGCGCATGGCGGACACGTTGAAACTTTCGCTGAAGGAGTTGCTCGCGCTCGGTCGCGTTCACCCGGAGAAGGAGACCGAACCGTTCTGCATGACGGTGCTCGCGCTTAAGTTGTCACGCGCCGCCAATGGCGTGAGCGAACTTCACGGACGTGTGAGCCGCGAGATGTGGCAGGCGTTGTATCCGAATCGAACGGTGGATGAAGTGCCGATCGGCCACATCACCAACGGCATTCACATTCCGGGCTGGGTGAAAGGCACGCAACGCCGGTGGCTGCGCAGGAAGCTGGGTGTCGATTGGCAGAAGGACATCAACACGCCGGGGTATTGGGAGCGGTTGGTGGATCCGAAACTCACGACCGACGAGGAGCTATGGGCGATGCGCTACACCTTGCGTCGCGAGTTGATCGAGTTCGCGCGTCGCAGGCTTTTGCTCCAGGGTCAGCGGCTCTCGAACGAGGATTTTATTTCGTACGATCGTTTGCTGAATCCAGACGCACTGACGATTGGCTTTGCCAGGCGGTTCGCCACCTACAAACGAGCGCCGCTGATCTTCGAACGATTTGATGACGTCGTGCGCCTCGTGCGCGACAC
>DATHEW010000336.1:0-3109 GCA_035318425.1 Candidatus Acidiferrum sp.
TGATCTCACCCGAAGTTCATTCAGATCGAACGGTGACGTTTCGCGTGCGCGCTTCCAACGCAACCAATGTGAGCGTTTCAGGTGAGTGGCCCGGCGGCACGAAGCCGATGACGCGCGATGAGGGCGGCACATGGAGCGCGACACTCGGCCCGCTGGAGCCCGACATCTATGGCTACAACTTTTCAATCAATGGTTTCCAAACACTCGATCCTGCGAACTCCGCGGTGAAGCCAGCCCGTTCGCCGAGGACGAGCATTCTCGAAGTGCCCGGAAATCCACCGCGCCTCCATGAGTTCGATGCTTCGGCGCCGCACGGCACGGTGCGCGAGCATTGGTATCACTCGAAAGCGCTCGGCGTGCGGCGGAGCCTGCATGTTTACACGCCGCCCGGTTACGACAAGTCGCGCAAGGATTTTCCTGTGATGTATCTCCTTCATGGCTCCGGCGACAACGACGCCACTTGGACGGCGCTGGGCCGCGCGCACGTGATCATCGACAACTTGCTCGCGCAGAAAAAAGCGCAGCCGATGATCGTCGTGATGACCGATGGGCACGCTGCCTTTTCACAGCCGTCCACCAACGCCGAAGCTCGCGCGCGGAACACGAAAGCATTTGAGAGCGATCTGCTCGGGGATGTGATGCCGTTCGTGGAGGAGAACTACCGCACGATCAACAAACGCGAGAGCCGCGCGATCATTGGTTTGTCGATGGGCGGCGGGCAATCGCTCGCGATCGGGCTGAATCACCCTGAACTGTTCGCCTGGCTCGGTGCGATGAGCGCCTCCACGCCGGAGGAAAGTTCCGTGGCAAAGGCTCTCGCCGAGCCCGACGCGATGAACAAGAAGCTGAAACTGTTTTGGATCGCGATTGGTAAAGACGACTTCCTGCTCAATCGCAACGAACAGTTCAATCGGTTGCTCACGAGCAAGGGGATCAAACACATTTACGAAATCACGGAGGGAAACCACAGTTGGCCCGTTTGGCGGCGCTATCTGGCGGACTTCGCCCCGTTGCTCTTCTTGGAGAAGAAATCGAAATGAGAACGAAGAACAATTCAGGCCTCACGCGGCGCGACATGATCAAGGGCAGCGTGGCCGTGGCGGCGATGGCCTTCGCGCAATATCCGCTTTCCATGTTTGGCGGCCCGGCGGCGGAGCACGGCGGGCGGCTGATTCCATTCCTCGACATGCAGCCGGTGGCGAAGAAGCAAACGCGCTGGTCTGATTTGAAGAGTTGGCACACGAAGAGTGAGGATCTTTACGTTGTAAGCCACTATCCGGTGCCGACACTTCAAGCGGAGAACCACAAGCTGGAGATTTCCGGATTGGTCAGGAAGCCGCGCACGCTGACGCTCGACGAGTTGAAGAAACGCAAACGCAAGTCGATCACCGCCACCATCGAATGCGGCGGCAACGGGTTGGGCGCGGGCTTCATGGGTGCGATCGGCAACGTGAAATGGACCGGCACGCCGCTCGCCGCTTTGCTCGATGAATGTTCGCCATTGAAGCGCGGCGTGGAAGTGGTGTTCTTCGGCGCCGATCAGCAGATGGAAAAGATTCGCGGCGGCGAATATGAACAAAACTTCGCGCGCAGCCTGCACATCGCGGATGCGATGCATGATGACTTGTTGCTCTGCTACGAAATGAACGGCGAACCGCTGACGAAAGAGCACGGATTTCCATTGCGGCTCGTCGTGCCTGGCTGGTTCGGCATCAGTTGGGTGAAGTGGCTGAGCCGCATCGAGGTGCTCGACCGGCGTTACATGAGCAAATACATGGCGCAGGAATATGTGACGCTTCGTGGCGAGGAACGCGCCGACAAAACGATCTGGCGCATGACGAGCGTCGGCCCGATGAACGTGAAGTCGATTATCGCGCGCGCGGTGGATTTGAAGGATGGCAGCGTGCGACTCACGGGCGCGGCCTGGGGAGACGGCACACCTATCAAGACTGTCGAGGTGAAGATCGATGACGGCGCGTGGCAGCCAGCGAAGATCGATCGCAGTCCGAAGGACAAATACACATGGCGCTTCTTCACTTTCGATTGGAAGAACGCATCTCCAGGCGAACACACACTCGTCTCACGTGCGATCGATGAAGAAGGCCGCATCCAGCCGGACGCGGACGATCCGGCGATTAAATTGAAAAAGACTTACTGGGAAGGAAATCAGCAGTGGCCGAGGAGAATCAGGATTGAGGCATGAGGGTTTAGCCTCATCCTGCCCGATCTGCGCAGAGCAACTCGGCTTGTTGTAGCACGGTTTGCGTGGCCTTCTCCTGTTTGTCGGCTGGGTAGCCGAGTTTACGGAGGATGCGTTTGACCATGACGCGAAGCTTGGCGCGGACGGAACCTTTGACTGTCCAATCGATCGAGACATTCTCGCGGATGGTCTTCAAAAGTTCACGGGCGATGAAGCGGAGGTTTTCATCGCCCAAAACTTTCACGGCACTGTCGTTCACTTCGAGCGCGTCGTAAAAGGCGACCTCGTCATCGCTCAGATCTACTTCGCCAGCGCGATCAACTCTTCGATGGCGGTTTCTATGGCGCGGTTCTGGGACACGTGTGGGCTCGGAATTAAATATTGCAGCCCCTTTCTCCTCTGGTAACTTGCCGCCCCTTTCGCCGGGCTCGGTGAAGGGGAAACGGCCTTGAACATCCGTCGCTCGTGTGGGCGCGGTGGCCACAATAACATCAAATACAATCCGGTTTTCCGCCGGATGGGCCGGCCGAGTTTCGGTTTCAGCCCGCAACCATTGGAAAATGTAAGTAATGGCAACGACTACGATCGGAGTTAAGGAACTGTTGGAATCCGGTGTCCACTTTGGACATCAAACCCGCCGTTGGAATCCCAAGATGAAGCCGTTCATCTTCGACGCGCGCAATGGCATCCACATCATTGACCTCAGCAAGACGGAGACGCAGTTGCGCGCGGCTTGCGAATTCCTCGCCAGCATCGCCCGTAAGGGAAACCAGATTCTCTTCGTCGGCACGAAGAAGCAGGCGCAGGAAACGGTGAAGGAAGCGGCGAAGACCTGCGGACAACTGCATGTCACGGAGCGCTGGCTCGGCGGCACGCTCACGAATTTCGCGACGGTCAAGAAGTCGATCG
>DATHEW010000337.1:0-2313 GCA_035318425.1 Candidatus Acidiferrum sp.
AAATCTCGGCGGCGGCAAGTTCGAGGACGCGGCGTTACGCGCAGGCTTGCGAAATGACCCGGCGCGCTGGAGCACGAGCGCGGCATTCATCGATTACGACAACGACGGCAAGCTCGATCTCTTCGTGTGTAATTACGTGAAGTGGTCGCGCGAAATCGATCAGCGCGTGAACTACACCTTGCCTGAGATCGGTCGCGCCTACGGGCCGCCGTTCAACTTCGATGCCACGTTTCCAACGCTTTACCACAACCAAGGTAACGGCACGTTCCGCGATGTTTCGCGCGAAGCGGGTCTTCAAGTCACCAACCCGAGCGGCGCGCCCATCGCGAAGTCACTCGGCATCGCCCCGGTGGATTTGAACAACGACGGCTGGATGGATTTCGTGATCGCGAACGACCAGGTGCAGAACTTCGTTTTCAGCAATCGCCACAACGGCACCTTCGCGGAAGTAGGCGGGCAGTCCGGCGTGGCGTTCGATCCCTACGGCGTGGCGCGCGGCGCGATGGGCATCGACACCGCACGCTTCCGCAACGACGACGCGCTCGGCATCGCGATCGGAAACTTCGCCAACGAGATGAACGCGCTCTACGTCGCGCGCGGTGACTCGCTGCTGTTCGCGGATGTCGCGGCAGCGGAAGGCATCGGCACGGCGAGCAGGCAACTACTGAAGTTCAGCTTGTTCTTCTTTGACTACGATCTCGATGGGCGCCTCGATGTGCTGACCGCCAATGGCCATCTGGAAGAGCAAATCGAGAAGGTGCAGAAGAACCAAAGCTATCGTCAGCCAGCGCAGCTTTTCTGGAATGCAAGTTCCACGAAGGGACCCACGTTCGTGACCGTTCCGCCAGAGAAAGCCGGCCACGATCTCTTCAAGCCGATCGTCGGCCGCGGTTCCGCTTATGCCGACGTGGACGGCGACGGCGACCTCGACGTGGTGCTCACGCAGATCAACGGCCCGCCGCTCCTCCTGCGCAATGACCAGAAGCTCGGGCACCATTGGCTGCGGATGAAATTGATCGGATCAAAATCGAATCGCGACGCCATCGGCGCGCGCGTGAAGATACACGTCGATGGACGCACCCTTACGCAACAAGTCATGCCAACGAAAGGCTACCTCTCGCAATCCGAACTGCCGCTCACGTTTGGTTTCGGTAAAACAGCGCGGGTTGATTCCGCGGAAATCATCTGGCCCGGCGGGCGTAAGCAATTGGTAACGCAGCTCAAGATCAATGCCGTGAATGTCATTCGCGAAACGGACAAATACTGAGCGCGTCAGCGTCTCCGTGTGGCGAATGACGCGCGTGAGACAGAGAAGGTCAGGTTCAACCACGAAGGCACAATGACACTCGATAGCTGGACCGGTGCAACTCTCGAGGGGCTTGCCAATACCGGCGCGCTCGTCAGCATCCCGCGCTGCGGACTCGCTATGGCGCGCTCACTCGGACGCGGAGGAATTTCTGACTCGTGTTCGTGGCCGGATCATTTACCGATGCGGGCGTGTTCGTGGCAGGATACGTCGGCCGATTATCTGGTGTGTTGATGAAATGCCACGCAATCGGAAGGGTAAGATTCGTCGCCGTTTCGACACGATAAGCGCGGTTCGCGGGCTGGATGAATTCGACCGTGGCTCCGTTGTTGGTTGCGCGCAGCGAAATGTTGAGCGGATCAATCGTGTTCGTCCATCCGGCCGCGAGATCATTCGTGATCCACGCGCTGAAGAGAGCGAGCGCGTCGATGTCCGCCAGTGACGTGGCGAGCGGCGGCATTTGCAGCAGGCCGCGGATGCCCATGCGCGTCAGCAGCATTGAATTGGTGAGCGAGCCAGGCACGATGACGCGCGCATCGGGATTGCCGAGCGGGTTGTTCAAAGGACCGTTGATGAGGCCGGCCTGAGCGGTGTCGTTCGAAACGCTGGCGTTCCAAAAACCAAGAGCAGGGCCGCCAGGCTGATGGCACTGAGCACAGTTTCCTGCCAGATAGGATCGCACGCGCCACTCGCGGCTCACGGCTTCATTCGTAACCGACGCGAGCGCGCGATAGGAGTGAACGTTGCTGACAGGCGCGGTGAAGTAGCCAGCGCGGCTCAACTCCTCGATCTGATTGCCGTTGGTTCCGTAGTCGCGATTCAACTGTGCCGTGTTGAATCCAATGGCAAATCCGCCCACGGGCGTGTGACAGGACATACACTCGCTGCGACTCGGGTAATGCCAGACCTGCGTGCGCAGGATGCCACCGTCGCTGATCGTGAGCGGTTCGTCGAAACCGTCTTCCGGAACCAGCGTGGCGTTGGTGAGCGACGTCCAGCGATACGTC
>DATHEW010000338.1:0-2313 GCA_035318425.1 Candidatus Acidiferrum sp.
AACAGCAACTCGCCCGGCACGCGCCCGTTGACGTGAAAGCTTTTCCGGTGTCGGAGGAATTTCTGCAGTTTCTCCGTGAGGAACATAGCCGCGGTCGGAAGCTCGTGCTCGCTACTGGCGCGGATGAGAGCACGGCCCGACAGGTGGCCGAACGGTTTAACATTTTCAGCGAGATTGTGGCGAGCGACGGGCTGGTTAATCGCACTGGTTCGAAGAAGGTCGAGCAGTTGATTCAGAAGTTCGGACGCGGCGGTTTTGATTACGCGGGCAACTCGAAAGTGGATCTGCCGATTTGGGAAGTCGCTCAGGAACGCATCCTCGTGAACGGCTCGGCGAGTTTGCAGCGCAAACTTGAGATGGCCGGAGGTATTTCGCGCGTTTTCACGCCTCAGCGAAGTTTCTTTCGTGTCCTGCCGCGTGTGCTGCGCGCTCATCAGTGGGCGAAAAATTTATTGCTGTTTGTCCCCGTGGTGACCGGGCACCAACTGACCAACCCACAAACGATGTGGCACATCGGGCTGGCGTTTGTCCTGTTTTGTCTTTGTTCGTCCAGCGTTTATGTGGCGAATGATCTGCACGATTTGGAGGCGGACCGGCGCCATCGCACCAAACGCCATCGCGCCTTCGCATCCGGCCAGTGTCCGATCTTGGCGGGGCTCATTCTGGCCCCGCTCCTGGCAGTGCTGGGACTCGCGGGAGCGGCGTTCCTACCACCGATGTTTTTCGGTTACTTGGTCCTCTATTACGTGGCTTCCACGGCCTACTCATGGTTCTTGAAACGCGTGGCGTTGCTGGATGTCTTCGTTCTCGCCGGACTCTACACCCTGCGCATCCTCGCTGGGCATGGTGCCACGGGTATTCCCTATTCGAGCTGGCTGCTCGGGTTAAGCATGTTCCTCTTTCTGAGCCTGGCATTGATGAAGCGGTACATCGAGTTGCGGCGGCTGGTTCCAGATGGCAGCCAGGCGGTGGCGGCCGCGATTATCAAGCGGGCGATCTGGCCACGGTGCTTTCGCTCGGTTCAGCCAGCGGTTACATGGCGGTGATGGTTCTGGCGCTTTACATCAACAGCGAAGAAGTGCGCCTCCTCTACAAGCAGCCGCTGGTGCTCTTGTTCATCTGTCCGCTGCTGCTTTACTGGGTGTCGCGCATCTGGCTCCTGGCCTCGCGTGACAAGATCGATGACGATCCGGTCGTCTTCGCGCTGAAGGACAAGATGAGCTACATCGTGGGCGCGCTGGCGGGGTTGTTCATCTGGCTGGCGAGCGTGGTGTGAAGTGACAAACCACGCGACTCGTCTTCATGCACTTCTTTGAAAAAACTGTCTCCGCCCTTGGTTATTCATTGGCGCGCGGATTCGACCAGACTACGCCGTTTGCGGCCTCGGAGTGTTACAATGATGTTGTCCGGTTTGTGTTGCGGCAACATGCCTTGATGCCGGATCTGCTGCGGCTGCCGATGCGGGTGCTGACGATCGTCTTTGGGTTCGCCGGATTGTTTTGGGGTGGACGATTCTTCCATCAACTGCCGCCAGAAAAACGCGAGCAACAACTTCGTTGGTGGGAAGTGGCCTCGTTCTCCTTCTGTCGGGATTTCGTCCGGTTTCATCAAACGCTTGTCGTGCTCGGAGTGAACGACCGGGAGGGCGTGGCCCGAGGGCTGAACGACGTCGGCGTTGACGGGGACTTGCCGAAATTTTTCGTCAACACGCCGGAGCGCGACCGTTGCGAAGTGACCGTCATCGGCTCGGGACCAGGTGGCGCCATCACCGCCTGCCTCCTGGCCGAGGCTGGGGGCAGCGTGAAGTTGTGCGAGGAAGGAGCGCATCGTTCGCTCGAGTCGTGCCAGCCCTTTACGGTCGAGGAGATGCTGCAAAAGTATCGCGCCGGCGGGATCACCGTGGCGATGGGTGCCAGCAAGATCGCTTATGTCGAAGGCTGCTGCGTGGGAGGCGGGAGCGAAATCAATAGCGGACTTTACCACCGCACGCCGTCGGAAATTTTGGAAAAGTGGCGAAAGGAGTTTGGCGTGGATGGACTGCTCGACTCGGAATTGGAGCCGCATTTTGCTGCGAATGAAAAAGATCTGTCAGTCGGACTGCTGCAAAATCCGCCGCCTCCCGCTTCGTTGAAACTACACGACGGAGCCGCGCGGTTGGACTGGAAATCCCTCGAGGTTCCACGCTGGTTTGCTTACGACGGAAGTCGCGCTGCGGATGGAACCCTGGAGGGCAAGCGCCAGTCCATGACGCGGACGTTCATCCCAAGAACTCTGCGCGCGGGCGGCGAACTGCGACCTCGCACGCGTGTGACG
>DATHEW010000339.1:0-3045 GCA_035318425.1 Candidatus Acidiferrum sp.
CTCCGACCGCATTCCCGCCGGGCGGATTGTTTTCGTCAGACACAATCGGCGCCACGACTGCGGCCGCCGTGATGTTCGCGTTGGCATCGGTATCGAGGTTGTAGTTGTCACCGCCGCCGCCGGTCCGGCTGAAGCCCGTCCAATCGGCCGCGATTTGATTTGTGGTAAAGGCATTCGTGTAGCCGGCGGGCCCGACCAGAGCGGCGGAGAGATTGCCGCCGGTGAACAGGAGGGCAGCCAGGGTGAACAGGCGCGCAGAAATCGTGATCATCTTCATGGGTTGCGAGCCGGCGATTTTGCCGGAGAAATTCGTGTTGTCCATCGTTGCGTTTGGGTTAAATCCAGCCGCGCGGACAGTCCTTCTGCATTGAAATGGATTGTTCGCACGGAACTTGGATTCCACCGTAAGGAGCGGACGGTCACACGTTCGGTTACAGACAAATCTCTCGATAACCACTGCGTGACGGCGAAGCACGGCGCGTGAGGATCACACGTGGTGTTGTCGAACGAGCCCGTGTTCAAGCGTGACACGACGCGGCATCAGCGTTGCTATCTCCAAACATGCGATTGGCACTCTCGACGCACCACCGGGCCTTGGCGCTGGAAGAAGTGTTGTTGGTGATAGCGGCGATCGTGGTTCTTGCGGGCGTTGTTGTCCTTCCTCGACTTGCTAGGGCGCGCACCCCGGCACACCCGCTCCGTTGTGTTAACAATTTGAGGCAGGTCGGTCTCGCCATGCGCATCTTCGCAAATGACCACGACGACAAGTTCCCTTGGAAAACGGAAACAACGAACGGCGGCACAATCGGACTCATAGAATCGCCTGAAGTCTTTCGGCATTTTCTGGTCGCTTCGAATGAACTCAGCACGGCCAAAATCCTCGCGTGCCCTGCGGATCCGAATCGTTTGCGGACACATGACTTCTCGCAGTTCAGCAATTCAAACCTCAGCTATTTCGTGGGCGTCGACTCGGACGAATCGATGCCGCAGACGCTTCTTTCCGGGGATCGTCACATCAGCGGCGGTACTCTCAGTAATAACTTCATGCGGACAGTCAAGCCGACCTGGGCTGTGGGTTGGACGCCTGAGATGCATCAGGGGACAGGCAATATAGCAATGGGGGACGGCAGTGTGATGCCGACCACGTCCGCAAGCTTGCAGCAACTGTTTTCTTCCAACACTCTGCCCTTCATGCGCCTCGCGATTCCATGACGACGCGGAAATTACTCCCAACCTCCCGGCGCGGTTTTTCTCTGATCGAGCTGATGTTCACTGTTGCGATCCTCGCCATCCTCGCGGCGCTCTTGCTTCCCGTTCTTCAGAACGCGCAACGAAAGGCGCAACGCACCCGCTGCACGAATAACTTGAAGCAAATCGGAATCGCCTTCCACGCGTGGGCGCACGATCACCAGGACAAGTTCCCCATGGAGGTGCCCATGAGCGAGCACGGCACGCGGGAGTTCGCGCAACCAGGAGTGTCGATGGTCGCATTCAAGCATTTCCAGGCGCTCTCCAATGAACTTGTCGAGACGCGATTGCTCGTATGCCCGGCGGATCGCACGCGTGTGGCGGCGATGAGCTTCGTGGATTTGCAGAACTCAAACCTCAGTTATCTGGTGAACACGCGCGCGGTATTCGGCAAAACGGACTCCGTGCTCGCGGGCGATCGGAACATTCGCACCTCCGGTCGAATGGATTACACGTTCGTTCAATTCGCTCCGGGGGACGTGGTGGAGTGGTCCAGCGCGCTGCACGGGTCGCGAGGGAACGTTTTGTTCGCGGATGCGCACGTGGATCTCGTGCTGACGGCAAACGCCGGTAATCAATTGACGAACGCTGGAGAAGTGCTGGCCGCATTGCCGCAACCGGATTCACCAATAGACGTTGCTGCATCCTCGCAACCGGCCGAAGTCGCGAGCAGTGGTACGCCCGCCAGCGATGTCAGTTCGCCGGCGATTGTTACTCCTTCATCATCGCCACCCGGGATAGCTCCGATTCCAGAATCTCCAGCGAGTCCAAACCGAGCCGCGCCTTCGGGCAATTCCGCGGCGCCACCGGGTTCACCACCGTCCGGAAATGCTGACGCGGCGAACGCATCCGCGAATTCCGGTCAGGGCGGGGGATCATCGAAGACCAACCCTTGGGCACCGGCAGATAACGCTGTGGTAAACACAGCATCGAACACGATTGCGCGGGAGCGCGATGTAGCAGTCGTCGCCCCGCGAACAGGCGTTGATACGATCGAGGTTGCTGTTCCTGCCGTACGCGCGGTGACGAATGCTCCAGCAAGCATCACGAGTACGAACACCAACACGCCAGCTTCGGTCATCGTCAAAGACGCAGTCGAAGAAAAGCGGGACAATGAATTGATTACAGTTGCCCGGAAACCCGGGAAAGTTGGATCTCGTTTCAATTACTATTTATTGATCCTGCTGCTGGGAATTCTCGCGGCCATCGAGATCGTTCGGCGTCGCCGAAAAAGAAATTCACGGCAGTGAATAAGTCTTGAGAAAGCGCTGTTGACGCTCTTTTGGGCCCTGCTAAAGCTTGCCCCCGTCAACGCACAAAACGACAGCAGTGTTGGTGTCATTTAGACAAATGTCCAAACCGAGACATTCCGAGTTCCTGCCGTTGCAAGAGTCCCCACACAGTTGCCTGGTTGAGCGAGACCTCATGTATGAACAACGAGTCCAAGCTCTTCGTTGGTAACTTGTCTTACCAGACGATGGAAAATGACCTCCAGGAATACTTCTCCCAGGCGGGAGTGGTCGTCTCAGCAAGCCTGATGATGGATAAATTCACAGGCAAGTCCCGTGGGTTTGCCTTCATTGAATACGGCAGCGCCGAGGAAGCCAACAAGGCCATCGAAATGTTCCACAACAAGGAATTCCAAGGTCGCCAGCTCACCGTGAACGTCGCGCGTCCGAAGGAAGATCGCCCGGCCCGAAGCAGCAGTGGTGGTGGTGGCTGGCGTGATCGCGGAGACGGTGGCCGTGGCGGCGATCGTGGCGAACAGCGTAATTATCGCTGACTGACATTCTTCCT
>DATHEW010000340.1:0-6611 GCA_035318425.1 Candidatus Acidiferrum sp.
GAACACGGCGGTCGCGCGAATGAAGTGCTACATCCGGTGAAATCTACCGCCGTGTCCGAAAGTGACCTGGGCTGCGAGGCGTTGCGCGACGCAGTCCGGCGCAAGGACGTTAATGGGGCCGAGCGCTTGCTCGCCGCCATCATGCAACGTTCTGCCGACGAGGCGTTCAATCACCTGCTCGTGGCCGTGCATGACAACACCGAAGTCCATCGCGTGGTCCTGCCCTACCGCGCGTGGGATTTGCTTGGGTTGATCGGCCAGGAACAGGCGCACACACTGCTCCGCCAATCGGTGCGCTATTGCGTCAAATCTGAATCATGGCCGCGCTCGGCGAAGAACGACGAGCCGCGCACGCTTCTTCCACGATTGCTCGACGAATACAAATTGCTGGGCCGCGCTCCTGGTGAACGTCTGCCCGATGACAATTGGGTCGATCAACTCAGCCAAACCATTTTCAAGTCCACGCCGACCCAGGCTGCGGAAGCCGCTGCTGCCGCGCTGGCCGAAGGCATGTCGCCGCGAGCCGTTGGAGAAGCTTTGGCGCTCGCCGCGAATCAACTCGTCCTCCGCGACATCGGCCGCACGCCCCGCGACGAAGTGCCGGGCAAACCGTTGGGGAGCGTGCATGGCGATTCCATCGGAGTTCACGCCTGCGATTCCGCCAATGCCTGGCGCAACATGGCCCGAGTGAGCAACGCACGAAATTGTTACGCGAGTCTCATCCTTGGCGCTTACCAAGTGGCGCTGGATCGCACGGCACGTGGCGGAGATTTTCTCAACTGGCAGCCGCTGCCCGTGCAACGGCACCTGGACGAAATCAAAGTGACCGCTCCCGACGCGTTGCTTCGCGAAGCGGACGAAGCGATTCGCGGAAATCTCCAGGCGAAGGCCAGCGCGGTGATTCATCGATACGGCGCATTGGGTCACCCGCCGCGACCTGTGTTCGATTTGCTGCTGCGCTACGCGGTAAGCGAAGACGGTTCGCTGCACGCTGAAAAATTCTATCGCACCGTGTCGGAAGAATTCGCAGCTGCGCGCCCGACTTTCCGCTGGCGTCACCTCGTAGCACTCGCTCGCGTGACGGCGAGTGAATTCGGTCGTCCCGCCGCCGGCGTTGCCGAGGCGCGGTCGTTGCTCAAGGTTTCGTGACTAAAGTGCGGGACTCGGTGGAACGAGTCGCTACCGCCGTAAAGCCCGCGTGTTTCGGTCGTCACAGATCCGACTGCTACCGAAATTCTCTTTGGCGCGCGCTCGACAAAGGCGTCCGCGTTTGTAGGGTCAATCGTATTCCAACAAGCGAACCAGCCCGCAAAACCGACTGGACGTCTTGGGGGGAAGCCCAGTGTTTTGGCACTGTGAGCGGGTGGGACGAACCTACGGATGAAAACGTTTATGAGAAATCCATTCTTCCAGTCAGCCCTGATCGCGGGCTGCGGTCTCGCGGTGGCCACGCAGCTTTCCGCTCAGACCTTCACGACCCTTCAAACCAGCAGCGGTGGGTCGCAGGCCGGATTGGTTTCCTCCGGCAATGTTCTTTATGGGACATCTTTCGGGGGCGGCCGTCTCGTCGGCGGAACGGTGTTCGCCATCAATAGCGATGGGACGGGGTTCACGAACCTTTATGAATTCAGTTGGGTGAGAGTAACGAGCGGGCCGGGCGACCCTCTTGGCCCGGGCACGAATAGCAATGGAGCCTTTCCGAGGGCTGGATTGGTTTTGTCCGGGAACACTCTGTATGGAATTACACGGTTTGGCGGCGTTTTTGGCGAGGGAGTTATTTTCAGGATCAACACCGATGGCACGGGTTTCACGAACCTGCACAGCCTTGCCACCAGTGAGGGAACGGGGGCAAGGGCCGGATTGATCCTGTCCGGCAACACCCTTTACGGTGCCGGCCAGGGCGGCGGCAATTTCGGTCGGGGCGCGTTGTTCGCCGTCAACACCGATGGCACCGGTTTCACCAACCTGCATCATTTCAACCTGTCTGATGGCGAACAACCATCCGGCACATTGGCTTTATCGGGCGGCACCTTGTATGGCACAACCTACGGTGGTGCTGCTTCGGGTGCTGGCGCCATCTTTAAGATCAACACCGATGGCACCGGTTTCACCAACCTGCGTCACTTCATCGAGGGCTCCACGGCGAACAATGGAGGCGCGCCCTTTGCCGGCCTGGCATTGTCTGGCAGCGTGCTCTATGGAGTGACGACTTATGGCGGTATCAGTGGCGCCGGGACGATTTTCCGCATGAACACGGATGGCACGGGTTTCAACAATCTGCATCAATTCCGCGGCTTAGATGGAGCAAACGCGAAGGCCTCACTGCTCCTGCGGGGTAACACGTTGTTCGGCTCGACGTCTGGTGGAGGCAGTAACAACAACGGGACGATCTTTGCCGTGCAGACCGACGGCAGCGGCTTCACCAACCTGCACGTTTTTGCTGTCGGGGGTTCGTTGGGTAATGGCACCAACATCGGTGGAGCCACTCCCTATTGCGATCTGACATTGGAGGGGAACACTCTTTACGGAACCACTCAGTGGGGAGGGGCTGCCGGCAATGGCACGGTGTTCAGCATTTCGCTGCCCATCCCGCAACTGAAGATCGTTTCTTCCGCCGCCAATGTAGTCCTGACGTGGCCCGCCAATTCTCCGGGCTTCAGTTTGGAATACAGCACGAGCTTTGGTTCGTCTGCGGAGTGGAGTCCCGTCCTGCCCGGCTCGACCGTTGTTGATGGGCAGCACACTGTGACCCATCCTATCTCGGACTCACGGAACTTTTACCGATTGAGCCAGTGAGCACCAAGCCACATTGAGCGGTCACCGTCGTTTGAGCGGTTGTCGAAGCAACCTACGACGTTGCGCGAGCGTGCTGAAGGGGACGGCGAATGTCTATCTCACTTTGCTGCTGCCAGTTCTTCCTCGAAATCCACAAATCTCTTCGATCTGCACCAGAACTAGCGATCAATCTTCGTGAGGTTGAAAATCTCCTCGATGGTGAACCGGCGCGCAGGGCGTGCGGAGTTTTTCAGCGGTAGATTTCACGGCGATGTCCAATTGTGATCAGAAGGATTTGCAGTTCGCGATCCTGAATTTCGTAGATCACACGGTAATCGCCCACGCGAATGCGCCAGGCGTCTCGGCCTTTTAGTTTCTTCACGTCGCCTGGGCGCGGATTGGGTTTCGAGTTGCATCACCCGCGCCAGGATTCGCTTCACTACGTCATCCGGCAATCGGTCCAATTCCTTCTGAACCGAACGCGGCAGGATGACGCGATACCTCATTTGCGTTTAGCGGTTCGTTTCGCGCGATAATCAGAAAGCGAGGAGACGCGCCCGGCTTTGATGTCTGCTTCGACTTTGGGCCGAGCAGTATCGTAGGCCTGAATATCCGCGAGTTCCTCTTCAGCTTCGCGCAGGTGCTCGTAAGTCTTCACGTCGAGCAACACGCCTACGCGTTTGCCGTTCGCATCAGTAACGAATTGTTCGTCCTTCAAAACCAGAGCTTTCATGGCCGCCAATGTAGCTGTCTCGATTGTGTGCGACAACTGATCTTCAATTCTTCGCCCCCGCCAGCTCCTCCTCAAAATCCACGATCTCTTTGATCTGCACCAGAAACCAGCGGTCGATTTTCGTGAGGTTGAAAATCTCCTCGATGGTGAAGCCGGCGCGCAGGGCGTGGCGGATGAAGAAGATGCGTTCGGCGTTGGGCACGCTCAGCTTGCGGCTGATGACGTCGCGCGGGAGGATGTCGCGGTCGCCATAGACTTCGGTGCCGATGCGCCAGGGTTTGCCGTCGCCGCCCAGGCCGCTGCGGCCAATCTCCAGCGAGCGCAGGCATTTTTGCAGGCTTTCCTTGAAAGTGCGCCCGATGGCCATGGCTTCGCCGACGCTTTTCATCTGCGTGGTGAGCGTGGGGTCGGCTTGCGGGAATTTCTCGAAGGCGAAGCGCGGAATCTTGGTGACGACGTAATCAATGCTCGGCTCGAAGCTCGCGGGGGTTTCGCGCGTGATGTCGTTCTTGAGTTCGTCGAGCAGATAGCCGACGGCGAGTTTGGCGGCGATCTTCGCGATGGGAAAGCCGGTGGCCTTGGACGCGAGGGCAGAGCTGCGGCTGACGCGCGGGTTCATCTCGATGATGACCATGCGGCCGTTCTCCGGGCTGACGCCGAACTGGATGTTCGAGCCGCCGGTCTCGACGCCCACGGCACGGATCACGGCGAAGCTCTGGTCGCGCATGATCTGAAATTCCTTGTCGGTCAGCGTCTGGATGGGCGCGACGGTGATGCTGTCGCCGGTGTGGACGCCCATGGGGTCGAAGTTCTCGATGGAGCAGATGATGACGCAGTTGTCGGCCTTGTCGCGCATCACTTCCATCTCGTATTCCTTCCAGCCGAGGAGAGATTCTTCGATGAGGATTTCGTTCACGGGCGATAGTTCGATCCCGCGCTTGGCGATCTCCTCGAATTCCTCGCGGTTGTAACCAATGCCGCCGCCCGTGCCGCCGAGCGTGAACGCGGGGCGGATGATGAGTGGCAAACGCCCAATCTTGTCCGCGACGGCTCGCGCTTCCTCCATGTTGTGCGCGACACCGGAGATGGGAACATCGAGGCCGATGCTCAACATGAGTTCCTTGAAGGCGAAACGATCTTCGCCTTTGTGAATGGCTTCAGGTTTCGCGCCGATCATTTCCACGTCGTGACGTTCCAGCGCGCCGTTCTTGTGCAGCGACATCGAAGTATTGAGCGCAGTTTGGCCGCCGAGAGTGGGGAGCAAAACGAGTTTCCCCTTCGCGCCCATCTTCTTCATCTCCTCCTTCTCTCGAATAATGATCTTCTCCACGCACTCGGGCGTGATCGGCTCGATGTACGTGCGGTCGGCGAACTCCGGATCAGTCATGATCGTGGCGGGGTTCGAGTTCACGAGCACGACGCGGTAGCCCTCTTCCTTGAGCGCTTTGCAGGCCTGCGTGCCGGAGTAATCGAACTCGCACGCCTGGCCGATGATGATCGGGCCGGCGCCGATGATGAGGACGCTGTGAATGTCGGTTCGTTTGGGCATCGCAATCTTTCCTCTAGCGCTCAGTTGCTGTGCTGCGGCTGGTCTTCGACACAGCCGTGCTCCAGCGCCGAGCATCAGTTCAAACGCGCGAGATGAAACACCATGCTCTGGCGAATGCGAATTCTTTTCTGATCCAGAAGTGGCCGCAGTGAGCGCCGTGGCAAGAATGGAATATTGCCCCACAATGTTCCTTTTCCTACGGTGCGTCGCCATGCACCGTGACGATCCAAGCAAATCCTCATCAACGGACTTGAAGCTCCTGGTCGTGCTGCTCGCACTGGGAATGATTGGATTCCATTTGAGTCTTGCGCTTTCGGGTCGTGGTATCGGACGTGACCAACATCTCGGGACGGCCATTCACTACGCCCAACACGGCATCGACCTGCTCAACCCGGTCATTATCGGAGCGAATGCTAATGGCGCGCCAACCCCGTTGGAGTTTCCGCTCTGGCAGGCAATCACTGGCGCTCTGATGCGTGTCTTTGGCTCTTGGTACGGTTGGGGAACTGTCGTGGCGCTGCTGTTCCACGTAAGCTCGATTTGGCCTGTGTTTCATCTGGCCAAGCGAATGTTCTCAACGCGCTGCGCATGGTGGGCGCTTGTTTTGTATCTGGCCCAGCCTTTGACATTTCTTTACGGCGGATACGCCAGCACGGACGGGATGTCTGCTTACATTTCGATCTGGTTCATCTATCTCGCGGCGGAAATGCTTGAGAGGCAATCGTGGCGGTGGTGGGTCGCTGCGTCGATCGTGGGTGCCTTAAGCGCAACGACGAAGGCTCCGTTCTTTTTCGTTGCAGGACTGACCGCATTTTTTTGGCTGCTGCAGAATTACCGGACTGCAGGCAAGGCGTGGCTGCAACTGACGGCAGTCGGCGCATTCAGCGTGGCAGCGTTCCTCATTTGGAATCATCACTGCAATCGCTGTTACAACATGGCAGAGATGCCAGGGATAGATTTGCGCCTGAGCCGGGGCACCGGCATGACGCAATGGTGGTTTGGCGATCTCGCCGCCAGGTTGTCCGTTTCAGGATGGGCAAGGGGTGCATGGCGATCATCCACGATTCTCCTCGGCAGCATTGGCCTGGTGATTTTGCCTTTGGCCGGTTTGTTTTTGCCGGGCACGCGACCGCTGCGGTGGTGGCTGGTATCAGGGCTGGCGGCAATGTTGATCTTTACCTCACTTATTCTGATTCATTGGCACTACTACTATATTTTCTCGGTGCCGGTCGCGCTGCTCGGCGCGCGCTCGTTAATCGAGTTCGAACCTGCCTTGTTGAAAGTGTTCCGAAATCACCTCTTGAGAACAGGTGTTTTCGGATTGGTCGCAGTCGCTGCATTAGCACAGGCACTGCAGGCGGCACACTTCAATCTGTTGATCGATCCACATCCCGTGCGTTGCGCGAAGCTGATCGAAGAACACACATTGCCCGAAGATAAACTGGTGGTGTGGGGCGGGGCGTGGTCTGTGCCTTTGGTCCGAGCATATCGGAATGGAGTCATCATTGTGACGTTCGCCGTGGTAAACGACGCCTCCAAACTCGCGCGGCTAAA
>DATHEW010000341.1:0-3907 GCA_035318425.1 Candidatus Acidiferrum sp.
CCATGCACGAACGGTGCGGCATGCTGCCTTGGGAGGGGGCGTCCGACCTTGTAGCTGTCCGGCAGGGCGTGGAACTGGACTGCGTTTTCCTTCGCCAAAGCGGCAGCCAGCCAATGGCGCATGCTCGCCAGCAACCATTCACGGCCTTGTCCGCCCTGGTATTTACGCTGCCAGAAGGCGTGCTTTTTGAAGACCGCCTCGGCACGGCGGGCCAGCCGGGAGCTGTAGCGCTCGGGAATGGGCGCACGCAGGAAATCCCGCGCCTCATCCAGCACCTGATGCGCGAGGTAAGCCGGGCAAGTGCCTGTGTGCCGTTCAAAGTTGCGGACTGGGACGTAGCGTTTCATCGGATCACATTACTTCACGCGCTCGGTCAAATACGGACCGACCCCGTTTGGTAGGGCGTCGCTGTCCTCAGCGCGCCGGGCGAAACCTTGGGAAATACGATGCGCTCGTTCCAGTTCGCGGCGCGGTGAGGACACCGCTCCCTACCTTGCATAGTCACACCGCCGCTCCTTCTACAATTTTGATTTCGGCTTCGGTCAGGCCGTAGAGGTCATAGACCAGCGCGTCGATCTGGCGGTCGAGCGAGGCGCATTTGTTTTCGAAATACGTGCTGTCCTTGTCCGTTTGCGCCCCGGCCAGTTGCTTCTTCGCCTCCGACATCTGTTCTACGAGCTGCACCATCCGGTCGTGGCGGGCTTTGTCGGGTGAAATGCCAAGATCAAGATTCCGAATGCGCAACTCGCCGAAATACTGTTTCGTGCAGGTGATCCAACCGCCGCGAAACAAATTGCTGATTTGGCGGAGATGCCAGAAAAGCAGCGTCGAGTTAAGAAGGCCGAGAACATACTCCGCGGCATACGGACAATTCTCGCCAAGCGTGACGGTGAAACCGCCGCTCGCCATTGGACATGACTTTCCCTTCAGTTCGCGTGGGATGAGTGCGAATGAACCTTTATCGGCGAGCAACGGAACTGCGATGTGCGCTCGCTCGTGCAACTCAAGATTGCGCGGCGCGCTGTAGCCGTACCACTCAGCAAACTGCTTCCGGCGGCGAAGGCGTGTCTGATGCTCGCTGAGATACGTCCACGCTTTCGGAAAGCGCTTCTTGAATTCAGAAGCGTCAAGCAATCGCGCGTGTCCATTACTGATTTCGTAAGGGAAAATCGCGCGCCACTGCTTTTCGGGAGTGAACTCGAACCGCCGGAAGTTAGTTGCATAGACCGGAATGCGCGTTGCGGCCTTTTCGATGAGCAGACTGTCCCCTTCAACGACAAACACTTCGTCGTCGCCAGTGCTACTGCCGCGGCTCATGTCGGCAGGTAAGTCAAGAAGTCGAACCGTGTCTTTGGTGAGCTTTTTCAGAACGGCGCTCACTCTTGCGTCAGCGAATGTCCAAGCGCGCTCGGTGAGTTCCGCAGCTGACCGAGAGTCGAATGTGGTGGCGGCGAGTAGTTTAGGATCGGCATCAACACACCTGTATCCGTACTCAGAGTTTTCACCCTTCGTCAGAAAGAAAAGGCAGGTGTAAGTCGTAGCTTCGAACACTTGGCTCGCGCCAAAGTCGACGACTTGTGAAAGGGCACGTTCGCGACTGAGAAGTTCGCGTAACCCTTTGCCATAGTCGGTTCGGAAGAATTTGTTCGGAACAATCTGGCCGAACTTTCCGCTGCGCCGAAGCAATCGAAGCGCGCGTTCGATGAATAGAACGTAAATGTCGAAGTTACCTGTCGCGGCCGAGTATCGAGTTCCGAAATATTGAATCTGCTTCTGCGGAAAACCTTGGATGCGAATGTATGGTGGATTTCCGACGATTGCGTCGAAACCGCCTTCCCATTCGTGACGCAAACCACGATTCACAGCCGGCGCATTCTTCAGCTTCTTCTTGCTGAAGCTCCCGTGCAACGGCAGTCCGGGAAAATCAAAATCCATTGGCGTCGTTGGCGCATCTTTCAGTTCCCCCCACGCCTTGCGTTTGAAGATGTGTGGGAACGCATCCTCGTAATTCATTGGGTTTAGCTTCCGCTCCTCGTCGCTCGCGAAGAGCTGGCCGTCCAGGATGTCCGTCCCGATCAGCGAATTGCCGCACACGATGTTTTTGGTGAGCGTGGGTAGCAGCGCTTCGTGAAACTCCATCTGATGCTCGCGCGTGGAGCCGGGCGTTTCGTCCTGCAACAGTTTCAGGTAGAGCGAGAGTTGCGCGACTTCCACCGCCTGCGAGTCGATGTCCACGCCGTAGATGTTGTTCACCAGGATTTCGCGCTTCTTCCCCAGCGAGAGGTGCAGGCCGTCCTCACGCTCCACGCAGTCGGCTTTTTGTTCCTTTTTTCCCTTGCCGCCGATCTTCGCCTTGGCGGGGTTGTCGTTGTAGTACTTGGTGTGATAGCGCAGCAGTAAATCATACACGCCGAGCAGGAACGAGCCGCTGCCGCACGCGATGTCCGCAAAGCGCAGCTCCGCAATCTGCGCCGGCGTCTTGCCCTCGATGAGTTTGCCGACGGTGTTCTCGACGATGTAGCGGACGATGTATTCCGGCGTGTAATAAACGCCGCCCGCCTTGCGCACTTCCGGCTTTTCCTCCACACGGGCGCGCTTGTCGGTGGCCACGATGACCTTGCCGAGGAAGCGTTCGTAGATGCTGCCGAGGATGTGGATGGGAACGGCGTTAAAGTCGTAGGGAGAATTGATGTGCGAGAGCCGCTCGCAAATGCTGGAAAAGATTTCGTCGTCAGGCTTGAACTTCGGGTCGTCCAGGATCGGGTGCTGCTTATAGACGATGCCGTTGTAGATGCCGTCGAGCCGGCGTGATTCACGGATGAAGTCCTGCCACGCGGTGCCTTTGTCGCCGAAGTAGGCGATGTGGTTCTGCGGCTCGATGTGTTTGTCTTCCAGGAAGCGGAGAAAGACGAGCCGGTCGAGGGTGCGCTGCGTGAGTTCCGTCAGGCATTGGCCGTCGAGGTCCGGGTTCTCGTTCTTGAACGCTCTGGCCAGCGCTGCGCGGTGTTGGTCGAGTTCTTCGAGGAAGGCTTCATCGACGCTCTGATAAGCACCCGGGAACAGACCGCGCTGGACGGCCTTGCCGCGCTTCTTCGGGAGGGTGGCGGCGAACTTTTCGAGAGAGCCATTCGCCACAGCCTCGCGGGAGAAGAGCCAATAAATCTCCGCGAACTTCTCCGAGTCGGTGTATTGCGAGAAATGATACTTGCGGATGCCCTGCGCCAGGGACGTGGCGATGTTCGGCACGTAACGGGAATCAATGATCTCGAACTGCTCGAAATCGTGGAGCACGGCGACCGGGGTATGGCTGCTCCAGCCGTAGCGCGCAGCCTGAAAATAATTGTCCGCCGTGGCGATGTCGCCGTGTGGCTTCTTCGCTTCGACGTAGAACTTCACGTCGCGGAAGTTCGGCATGAGATAGAAGGCGTAGTCTGCGCGGCGTTGCGAGGTGCCGTGTTCCTTGCGTTCGACTTTGACTTCCTGCTCGAAGGGGTTCTTCTGCGTGTCGTGATTCACGTCCCAGCCGAGCGCGATCCAGAACTTGTCGATGAAGTCGTGCCGGGCTTCCTGTTCCTGATACTGCGGCGAGAGGTAGAAGTTTTCGTTCGCTTGGAAGTCAGCGACGAGTTGCTTCACACGTTGGAAGGCGTCGTCAAATGCGGGCATGTGCGTGATTGAGGATAAGCAAACGATTCTTGCCGAAGCAAGGAAGGTCAGAAAGTGTAACCGCACCATTCAACCACAGCTCTTCCATCCCATGCGATTCATCATTCTTCTCACCGCGTTGCTGACGTTTCTTGGCGTTACCGTCGGGCAGTCGGCAGATGCGGCGAGTAGTGCGGGCGCGAGGAGGACGAATGTTGCGGCTCAGGCTGGGGCAAGCGGGACGAATCGGGCGGCGCGGGCG
>DATHEW010000342.1:0-6843 GCA_035318425.1 Candidatus Acidiferrum sp.
TGGAACTGAAGCGGGCCACCTTTCCGTTGTTAAAACTGGCGACGTAAAGATTTCCATCTGGCCCGAATTCCATCCCGATCGGGAACGCGAGGCCGCCGCTCCCATTTGTCACGAAATCGCCGAGATACGTCCCCGTGGCACTGAATCGAGCCAGCTTTGAATTGTTCCCGCTTACGACGTAGAGATTCGTGTCCGCGCCGAAGTGAAGTCCGAACGGTTGCAAGAGCGGGCCGCCCGCGGGAACGAAAACGTCGATGAATGCGCCCGTCGTGCCGTCGTAGCGCATCACGTGATTTCCGAATCGGCCCACGACATAGAGATTTCCATCGGGCCCCCATGTCATGCCGGATGGGCCGCTGAGTCCGCCGTTGTTTGTTGAGGCAACAAAGGCATCGATGAACGCGCCGTTCGTGGCGTTGTAGCGCAGCACGCTGTTCGTCAGTTGAGCGGTGATGAACAGCGAGCCGCCTCGAAACTCAAGCCACACCGGGTAATCCAGCCCACCAGAGCGCGGCGCGACGAAGATGTTCAGGAACGTGCCGTTCGTCCCATCGTAGCGGAGCACAGTGTCGTTGTGCGCGCTGGCGACGTAGAGATGTCCATCGGGACCGTAAGCGAGACCATGCGGCCCGTTCAACCCGCCGGCGTTGTTGGTGACGAACGTGTCGATGTATTGACCTGTGCGTTCGTTGAAGCGCAACACGCTGTTGTTTCCAAATGAACTCACGAGCAAATCGGCGGATGCATGGACGACAGCAACGCACCACAGGGCACAGATCGCGAAACGTCTCATCGCACGTAGCGTAGCGAAACCTCTACGCGCTTGGCGAGGCGCTCGAAAAGCGGGAGCATTTTCAGGAACGTTACGTCCAAATGATTATGAAACGGATATGGTGCCTTACCCTCGTGGCGATGATCGGCGGCTCAGCCGCCCACGCTCGCGTGAAACTCGTGGCGCTTCCTGAGCGCGCCCGTGTCGTCGTGTCTCTCACGCATCCTGACCAGACGCTTGTCGAGGAAGAGCGTCTGATCACGCTGCAGAAGGGCGTGAACAAAGTGGATTTCTCGTGGCGCGGCGTGAGCATCGATTCGTCGAGCATTCAGGTGCGGCTGCTGACGCATCCCAATGATGTGAAGGTGTTGAACACCAGCTATCCACCGAATGAAAACGCGCTCGTGTGGGAGATCGCCAGCCCAGCGGCGCAGGAAGAACGCGTGCGCATTTCCTATTTGCTGAGCGGCATCACGCGCGAGGTGACGTATCGCGCGGTGGCCGAGCCGAACGAACAATCGATGACGCTGCGCAATTATCTCCGGCTGCACAACAACTCGGGCGAAGACCTCACGGAAGCGGAAGTCGCGCTGGGTTACGGCAGCAATTTCAAAAAAACGATCGCGCATGAGGAAGTGCTCGAGATGTTGTCGGAGCGTGTCGAGGCCTTGCCGGTGAAGAAAGTGCTCACGTGGGACTCGGCCACGCTGCCGTGGGATCCGGAGTATCAGAAGAGCACCGTCGGCATTCCGCTGAATTACGTGCTCACGAACGACAAACCGCACAAACTCGGCACGCACACGTTGCTGCCCGGAAAGGTGCGCATCTTCATCAAGACGAAGGAGCAGCCCGCGAAGGATGGCGACCAGCCGGGCGAAGGCGTGGCGTTCACAGGTGAAGATTGGGCACAGCTCACGCCAGTCGATCGCGAGATGAAATTGTTCATCGGTCAGAGTCGCGATGTGAAGGTCACGCAACGCCGCACCAAGGACGAGCGGACGAACATCCGCCGCAACACCAGCAACCAGGATGTGCTCTGGGACAAGGACGAGGTTTACAAAATCGAGATCGAGAATTTTAAGAAGGAACAAGTGAACCTCACGCTGGTCGAGCATGTGCCGGGTTATTGGAAAATGGTCGAGAACAGCCACGCGCCGCAGTTCAAGAAGAAGGACGCGTTCACCTTTGAATACAACCTCACGCTGCCCGCCGAGAGCACGGGCGAGAAGAAGACGACAGTCACGTTTGAACTGAATCGGGTGAACGTGCAGGGGAATGAGCCGGCGTCGTACTGAGTGCGTGATGAACCTCAACTTTGCTACAACCATGAATTTTCTGTTTCGTCTTGTGAGTGAGAAAGTGGGTGAGTCCGTGAGTGGGACGCGCCGCTCTTCTCTCACTCACCGACTTACTCACTCACTCACTTACCTGGCCGCCGCGCTCGCGCTGCTCGTCACTGCAACCGCTCACGCCCGCATCAACGTCGTCACGCTTCCCGATCGCGATTCGGTGCAACTCACGATTTACAACTCCGCCGACCTCACGCTGGTGAAGGAAACGCGCAACCTCACGTTGCGCAAAGGAATGAACCGGCTGGAGTTTTCGTGGGCGAACACGCTGATCGATCCGACGTCGGTGGAGTTCCGCGCACTGACACATGCGGACGAAGTGGAAGTTGCTGATGTAAGTTTTCCGCCGCGCGTCACCAACACGTTGGAGTGGCGGATCAACTCGGAGTTTGCGGGCGATGTGGTGGTGGAGATTCGCTACTTCACGAGTGGCTTGTCGTGGAGCGCGGATTACGTGGCTGAGGCCGTCAAGGACGAAAAGCTCATCGACTTCAGCGGCGCGGTGCGGGCGAACAACAACAGCGGCGAGGATTATGAGAACGCCCAGGTGCGGCTCGTCGTGGGCGTGATACGGCTGGTCGAAGACATTGCCAACCTCGCGCGCGCCGGCAAGCCCGGCACACCGACCACGGTGGCTGCGATGAGTGCAGCGGCACCGGCGGCAGCTCCCAGACGCCAGTTGAACGAAGCGTTTGTCGCGATGGATGCCGCCGAGAAGTCGATGGCCGCCAGGCCAAAGGAAATTATTCGCGAAGGTGTGTCCGAGTATTTCATGTACACGGTGGAAGGCCGCGACACGATTCTCAACGGCTGGTCCAAGCGGATGCCGTCGTTTCGCGCCGAAAAAGTTCCGATCACAAGTTACTACAAGTTCGAGAAGGAGCGCTTCGGCGACCAGGTGATTCGCTATTATCAATTCACCAATTCCGTCGCGAACAAGCTCGGCAACGAGCCGCTTCCCGACGGTGCGATGAAGGCATTCCGGTTCGTGAGCGACGATCTGCTCTACGCCTTCGTGGGCAGCACGAGCGTGAAATACATTCCCGTGAATGAGTTCGTAGAGCTCGATCTGGGCAACGACCAGGAAGTCTCGGTGAAGCCCACGATGATGGATTGGCAGAAGACGGATATCAGCTTCGACACGAAGGGAAATGTGATCGGCTGGACTGAGAAGCAGACTTGGCAGTTCGAGGTGCAGAACTCGAAGGACATCCCCGTGGTGCTGGACATCCGCCGCAATTTCTCTGGCGATTGGTCGCTCACGACGGCGGCGAAGTACGACAAGGTGGACGCGACCAAAGTGAAGTTTGTCGTTCCTCTGAAGCCGCGCGAGAAGCAGACGCTTGGCTACGAGGTCATGATGAAACACGGGACGAATAAGACGAAGTAAATGACGAATTCACGAAGGAGGAAGGAAATCCCAATGCCGAATCCCAAAGAGCGCGCCGAGAGTTATGGAGCGGTTGCGATTTCGTCCTTCCTTCGTCATTGGACATTCGTCATTCGTCATTTCGCGGCCATTATATTCCTTGGCTTCGTCGCTGCGGCGATCGCCCGAATCAACGTCGTCACTCTCCCCGACCGCGACACCGTCCAGCTCACGATCTACAACTCGGTCGATCTCACGCTCGTGCGCGAGACGCGGCACCTCACCTTTCGCAAGGGCTTGAACAAACTGGAGTTTTCCTGGGCGAACACGTTGATCGATCCGACGTCCGTCGAATTTAAGCCGCACACGCACGCCGATGAAGTCGAGGTGCTCGATGTGAGTTTTCCACCGCGCGTGGCGAACACGTTGGAGTGGCGAATTAACTCTGAGTTCACGGGCGATGTGATTGTGGAGATTCAATACTTCACCAGCGGCATCAGTTGGTCGGCTGACTATGTGGCGGAGGCAGCGCGTGATGAGAAGCTGATGAACTTCGCCGGCTCTGTGCGGGTGAATAATCGCAGTGGCGAGGATTATGAGAACGCGCAGGTGCGGTTGGTCGTGGGCGTGATCCGTCTCGTCGAGGAAATTGCTGAACTCGCGCGGCGCGGCGAGGAGAAGGACAAGGCGATGACGGACCTGCTGAAAAGGAAGTCGGAGCTCGGGAAGCAAATATACAGTCGGTCTCGGTTGGATCGTGCCGCCGGCGTCGCTGGTGGGATGGCCATGGAGGAAGCCAGGAAGATCGTGAAGGAAGGCGTCAGTGAATATTTCCTCTTCACGGTGGAGGGCCGCGACACGATCCAGAATGGCTGGTCCAAGCGGATGCCATCATTCCGCGCGGACGCCGTGCCGGTCACCAGCTATTACAAATTCGAGAAGGAACGGTGGGACGAAAACGTGATGCGCTATTACCGTTTCACCAATTCAACGCCCAGCCAGCTTGGCAACGAGCCGCTGCCGGATGGTGCGGTAAAAGCGTTCCGTCTCGTAAGCGAGGACCATCTTTACTCATTCGTCGGCAGCACGAGCGTGAAGTACATCCCGTTGAATGAGTTCGTGGAGTTGGAACTGGGCCCCGATCGTGAAGTGATGGTGAAGCCCAGTTTGACGGAGTGGCAGAAGACCGACATCCAGTTCGATCAGCGCGGCGATGTGAAGGGGTGGACCGTGAAGGAGACGTGGCGCTTTGAAGTTCAGAACTCAAAGGACATTCCGGTGATGCTCGATATTCGCCGCAACTTTTCCGGTGACTGGTCGCTCACGACTGCTGCGACGTACGAGAAGGTGGATGCCGCGAAAGTGAAGTTCGTGATCCCACTCGCCGCCCGTGAGAAGCAGACATTCAGCTACGAAGCGGTGACTCGTCATGGAACCAGTGCGACGAAATAAAGGTGCCGTCCGCATCCTGCTGGCGCTGGTCGCCGTGTGTGCGTTGCTGACGGCTTGCTCGCGGCGTGAGCAGGATTCTCCCGAACGAGCGCAAGGTGCCAAGGCCCAGTTCGATTCCGTCACGAAAGAATTTCATGTCCCTTCGGCTGCGGTGAATGGCGCCGAGCGGCTGCGGCTGCAGAACGAAGCCACTTCACACTACTTGGCACTCGTGAAGAAATTCCCCGAGCAGTCGAACGTGTGTGCCCAGGCGCTACGCAGCATTGGCAACATTCGCGCGGCGCAAACGAACCTCGATGCGGCGGTGAAGGTGTTTGCTCGTGTCGGCGATGACTATCCGACGCAGGATTGGGAAGTCCTGCAGGCGTGGAAGACTGCGGCCGACCTGCTTTGGGAGAACGGACGGAAACCGGAGGCGCAGAAGTTCTACTCGCAGATCGTCGCGCGTTTCGACAGAGCGGAAGAGTCGGCTATCGTGAAAATGGTGGTGCGCGGGTCGAAAGGGAAGTTGAAGGAGTGATTTGGGTGAAGGGAGGAGGCCAAGCAACTTCTGCGATTGCAACGTGGAGTGGAAACAGCGTTGCTGGTGAGGAAGAACAACCGGGAGATTGATTATGGCCAAAGGAAATCGAAGTCAGAAAAAAGAAGTTCGCAAACCAAAGAAGGAGAAGCCGAAGTCTGATCCAGCCACCGAGCGCAAGGGGATATCGATCAAGAGCTGAAACGCTGAAGGCTGACATGTGACATGACGCCTTCGTCACATCCACGCGATCCATTGCATGGCGTCACGCTGGAAAAAATCATCAATGAATTGGTGCAGCGGCATGGCTGGGGCGAGATGGCGCGCCGCATCCCGGTGAGGTGTTTTCAGTTCAATCCGAGTGTGAAGTCGAGCCTCACGTTCCTTCGCAAAACGCCGTGGGCACGCAAGAAAGTGGAAGATTGGTTCATTGGAGAACGGGCGGAGAATAGTTCAAGCGACGCGTGAGGAGTGTAAGCCGTTCACCGCGGCGACGGGTCGGAGTAGCTGGGTGGTAAGCAGAGGTACGCGCGGGCCCGCTAAGGTTTCATCCACCTTCCTACTGTTCGGTTCTCCGCATGATCGAACGCCATCAATTCGTCACGACAAGAGCTTTGCCTTCCGCGCTTGGACGGGCTAACTGACAGGCGTGAAAACCACCGCGATTTGTTCAAGGGGAATTGCCGTAATCGTCCTGCTCGCCGCGATCCCGTGCCTGCTCGATGCGGCGCCTACGCACTGGAAATTTGATAATGCGTCTGACCGCCTCGCCGCGAGCAGTGGGTTAGGCGCCCTGAGTTACTTCGATCCTGATGCGACGGGTTGGGGACCAACGAGCACAGCCTTCGGCAAAGCGAGCAGCTTCGGTCTGCCGACTCCCGCCGGTGGCGATACGGATGTGATGCGATTTCCCACTACCACTTCGCGGCAAGGCTATCGCGTGGTTCACGGCGGCACTACGAACGGCGCTTACGGCGAAACCAGTGGGAAGATTTCCAACTACACGTTGATTCTCGATGTGCTGTTTCCCGCGAGCAGCGACGGCCAGTGGCGCGCGCTGTTGCAGACAGACACGAACAACGCGAGCGATGCGGAGTTCAATGTCCAGAACACGATTGCGGGCGGCGTGGGTGTGAATGGGCTTTATCACGGATCGGTACCGAGCAATTCCTGGCATCGCATCGCGCTCGTGATGCAGGCCGCGCCGGGTGAAGGCAAATGTCAGCGGTTCATCGATGGCCGGTTCGTCGGCGGCATCGGCTCCACGGGTTCAGGATTGGACATCCGTTTTGCACTCGATCAGGCGTTTCTGTTGCTCGCCGACGATAATGGTGAAACGGCCGCGGGCTATCTCAGCAGCATCTACTTCGTCGATCGCGCG
>DATHEW010000343.1:0-5041 GCA_035318425.1 Candidatus Acidiferrum sp.
CGCAATGGCGCGCGCATGTCGTGGACGATGGAGTAGGAAAAGTTTTCCAGGTGCTGCACCGTGTCGCGCAACTCCGCCGTGCGCTGCGCGACGACACTCTCCAAATCCACCGCCCGGTCGGCCAGCAGTTCGTTGGCATGGGCAAGCCGGACTTGTGCTTCGCGCAAACCTTCCTGGGCCTCCTGCCGTTCAATAATTTCGTCAGCCAGTTGCAGGTTGAGTTTCTCGGCGGTTTCCCTGAGTTCGTGTTGACGCAAGCCGGAAATCATCAGTGCCTCATTTACGGCAGTGACATCTTTTCGGAACTCGGGCGCCTTTGTGAGTTGGATGATTACGCCGCACGGGCGTTCGTTTGTGTCGAGCGCGGGCCACATTGCATAGAGCCAATACGCGGGATTGCCATTGGACTCCGCCTCCCACACCTGAGTCGCGGCTTCGCCCGTTTCGTAAACGCCGTCGAGAACGGGGATGCATACGTCGCCCCCCGGGACGATTTCGCAGAATGGTTTTCCGATCAGGTCACCCCGGCGTTTTCCGACCAGGCTGCAGAAGGCGGAATTCACATACGAGACGACATGGGTCTTTCCCTGCACCTCAACAATCGGCAGAGGCGCGCGCTCGATGATCGGCGCCGCCCGGCTGCGCAATTCAGCCGCAGCCTCGTCCGGCGATAGACTCGCAGTGTTCATTCTTGTTTTCTCCCCCGCGCCTTCGGCTCCGGCGCTTCCTCGTGCGGCATCTGGCCGATGCGTCGCGGAAGACCACTGGTCAGGCCGGTGTATTCCGTCTGGCGCGGGCCGATGAGGACCACACCCTTATCGTTGATGACGTACTCCCGGATGTCTTTGCTGTGGTTGCCGCCTCGCATTTTCACCACGACGAGAATTTTGCGAAGCTGCCCGTCAATCTCCACATAGCGCAGGCGGATGATGTCATCGGTGAGGAACGAAATTGTATAGTGGCTCAACTCGAACGAGGTAAACTTATCTTCAATCTCAACCGTCGTCAGGACCGTGACGCCTACGCCCGTCAACGCCGCGATCATGCGGTAGAGCGATTCGCGAAAGTCCTCCCGGAACCCGGGCGCCAGCGCCATTTCAAATCCTGCGAGCGAATCGATGACGAGTCGTTTGGCACCGATCCTTTCCACGGTATCGAGAATCTCCTGCATCGTTTCATCCACCGAGAGATCGAGCGGCCGGAGGTAAAGCAGTTCGAGCTTCCCATTCTTTTGCGGTGTTTCGAAATCCAGCCCGAGACTTGCCGCCCGTGCGGAGTAGCCGGCTGGCCGCTCCTCGAAGATGGCGGCGATTCCTGCTTCGCCGTGGCGAAGACCTTCGGCGAGGAATTGTGTCGCCAGCGCGGATTTCCCCGTCCCGGAAGGTCCAGCCACGAGCATGCTATCGCCCTCGCGGATGCCGCCGCCCAACATCTGATCCAACTCAGGATTACCAATGGAAAGACGCCGCCGTGTTCGCGGGGGAGTTTTCTTTCCGATCAGCCCCAACGTACGCGCGAACGCCTGCAAGCCGTCGCCGCCAATGCGGATGGTGTGCAGCCCCGGCACCGAACCTTGTCCGCGCAACTTCATGATCTGGAGTTTCCGCACCACGGAATTGCGCTCCACATTTTGCGTGAGCCAGAAGAGGCCGTCGGCCACGGTGAAGACAGGATTATCGCGCATTTCAGACTCGGTGTATTCGCCGATCAGGAATGTGGTCGCCTGCCAACTGGTCAGGAGCAGCGCTAGTTGCTGCACGAACGATTGCAATTCAATCTCGCTTCGTTCCCCCATCGCTTTGCGAACCACGGTGCGGAAAGAATCCACCACTACGATGCTGGGATTGGCCTCGCGCACTTCCTTGGTGATCTCTTCGAGGACTCCGGCCAGATTCTTTTCCATGAGGACATCGCTCAAGTTGATGAAACGAACGGCCGTGCCCAGCTTGGTCGCGTCGAAGAAGGAATATTGTTGCTGGTAACGCAACATCTTGAGCGCCGGTTCTCCCAACACGGTGAAATAAAGCGCGGGCTTCTTCGGCGTGGCGTTGGCGAAGATGATTTGATGCGCCAGCGTCGTCTTACCGCAGCCCGGCGCGCCCGCGAGGATGTTGAACGAGAACTCTGGCAGCCCGCCGCCAACGATTTCGTCGAGGCCGCGCACGCCAGTGGGGAGCTGGCGGATCTTTACCTTGTCCGGCTGTGCCGTTGCTTTGGAAGCTTTACGGCCACTTGCTTTATTTCGTTTCATGACTTTTCTCCCGTTCCAGATTCCGCATCGCCGAAGGAAACTTCCGGCCACACATTCCTCACCAGGCGCAGGGTCAACGCTTCGCCAACAAACGTCACCAACAGCCCGAGCAGGTGCGCCACCAGGATGGTTTCCCCGTTAGTAATTTCCTCGTGCGATAGTTGCGCCTCCACCTCACCGAGTCCTGTCAAAGATCCATCCGGCTGGACACGCACAGCGTTCAGCCACCGAACTTCTTTCGCAGCCATCACCAGGGCGCGACCCAGAAGAGCGCGAAAACCGCCAATACCCAAGATCGGGATCAGCCCTCCACGAAGTTTTTCACAGACGTGAAAAGCGGCAGACGTGCCGACCCTGGAGTTCTTCACCACGGCAGCTTCTTCGGCCAGAAGCCGCCGGGCGTACTCTCGATGCCTGGCTGTAGCACGATTTTGCATTCGTCAAATTGCGGGCGGTTCAGGTGACTACCCAAGCGTGATCGCTGGGATATACCCGAAACCGTGGCTCGCTGAAAAGATTTTCGCACGAACCTCCGTATTTCGAGTCCAAACTTCTCCCCCCCCCAGCAAAGTTATAGTCATCATTTCCCCCCCGGCTCCTTAAAGCTCGTCAGTGTGTTTTGAAGCGCTTGCATCTCTGCGAGCGCGAGCAGGAAGGCGAGCGTGGACTCGGCACCCTGATTCTGGCTCAACCGATCCACGTGCAGCCCATCGCGGCAGCCGCCGGTGGTGGGATCGTAGAGGGCAAGGCCTCGATCATTGCGGCCGAGAAACCACTCGAAGGCACGGCGCGCTTCGGCGGTCCAGAATGGATCGTTCGTGGCCTGATACGCCTCGATGCACGCCGACACCGTCGCCTGCGCTTCAATCGGTTGTTGATCGAACAACGCCCGCTCCTTGCCGCGCGTGTAAAAACCATTCGAGCCGATGGGCTGAAAGGCGCCGGCAGGGGACGTCTGCAGTTTCACCAGCCAGCGCAGTGCGGTCAGGCCAAGCTCAACCATCGATGGATTGTTCATGCTGCGGCCACTGACAATCATGGCGTGCGGCAGTTTGGCGTTGGCGTAAGTCACCGTGTCTTCGAACCACTGCCAGTCCTCGGTCGCCGCATCGCTGTAACGTTGCAACAGCTTCGCCGTGAACAATTCCCGGAACTGCGTTACGCGACGATCTCCGCTCAAGCGTCGCAGGTATTCATCAATGCCAATGAGCGTGAACGCCCATGCGCGCGGCGATGTAAACTCGGCTGCCGCCGGAAGCGCTTGCTCGAACAACTGCGCTGCGAGCATCTGGTAACTGCTCTCGCCCGCCTGCGTCATGCAGAGTCCGAGCGCCCAGAGCGCCTGGCCGTGGCAATCTTCCGAGCCGACTTCATCCAGCCAGCGCCGGTCGAAGCTCATGAAATTGTGGAATCGTCCGCGCTCGCGATCGAAGGCATGGTTCAGGAACGCGGCGTAGGTGGCCGCGCGCGTGCCGATGCGCGGCGAGCCGTGGCCCAATCGCTTCAACATCATGGCGAGCACCAGCGCGCGCGCATTGACGTCAGTGCAGTAGCCCTCCGCGAAGTTCGGCACGGTGAAACTGGCGTGCTGGAAAATGCCGGTCGAATCGCTGAGACGAAAGAGATGGTCGAGCTTCAACTCCGGCAACTCACCGGGTTGCTCATCAAGAGTTTTGATCGGTGACGACTTGGTTCCCACGAAGCTGTGATCGTGGCGCGCCTGTTCAAACGACTTCACATAAAGCTGCGCCACGCGGCTCCAGATCATGTCGCGGCCGAGCTTGTACGCGTTCTTGCGCATCGAATGCCGCAGCGGTTCATCGCGCAACAGCGCGACGACTGCACTCGCGATGGCCTTGCTGTCGCGGAACGGGACCAATTTTCCCCGATCCTCGGTCAACAATTCCGCCGCGTGCCAATAGGGAGTGGAGATGACGGCATTCCCAGCGCCGAACGCGTAAGCCAGGGTGCCTGAAGTAATTTGCGCCTCGGTCAGATAGGGCGTGAGATAAATGTCCGCCGCGCCGATGAAGCGCATCAGTTCTTCCAGTTCGACAAAGCGATTGAAGAAGACGACGTGCTTTTGCACCCCGAGATCCTTGGCCAGCCGTTCCAGGCTGAGCCGATACGCTTCGCCTTCCTCGCGCAGCAGATTGGGATGGGTTTGCCCGAGCACGATGTAAACGAGGTTGGGATACTCCTGAATAATTTCCGGGAGCGCACGCAACGCGAACTCAATGCCTTTGTTCGGTGAAAGCAATCCGAAGGTGAGCAACACCTGCTTTCCAGCGACCGCGAACTCGTCCTTGAAATAATTCGGATCGGCGAATGGCATGTCGGGAATGCCGTGCGGGATGAGATCAATCTTGTGGGCGGGCGCTTGATAAACATCCTGCAGGAATCCGCGTCCTCGCTCGCTCATCACCACGAGTCGTGTGGAGAGGCGGATCAAGTCGCGCATCACGCGCCGTTGCTCGGCGTTGGGTTCGCGCAGCACGGTGTGCAGCGTCGTGACGATCGGCATTCGCAACTCCCGCAAAAGCGCCAGCACATGGCTGCCCGCGGCACCGCCGAAAATGCCGAATTCGTGCTGGAGACAAACGACGTCCACGTCACTGATGTTCAGGAAATCCGCCGCGCGCAGATAAGAAGGTAGATCCTGCTCGGCGATCTCGAAGCGAACTTCCGGCGGATAATCGTAGCCTTCCTCGAGGTCGTTCACTGGCACGACCGGGCATTGCACGTTGGGAAAGGCAGCGGCGACGGCGCAGCGCAGATCACTACTGAACG
>DATHEW010000344.1:0-6955 GCA_035318425.1 Candidatus Acidiferrum sp.
TGCCGACGGCGCGGTGATCGCAGCCGCGTTGGGCGACGGAACGATACCAGGATTCAGCCTCACGTTCGGCACGGCGACAACTGATTCGGCGAATGACGGCATCACGTTTACCGACGCGGACGTGCTTTGGTTGCAACTCAACAATGCGATCGTGTTTATCGGCCAGGGCGGAATTCTTCAGGACACCGACGGCGACAATGGCAACAGTTCGCTGACCCTCTCTGATCGCTTCAGCGATGACACGGCGGGGACAGATGGAGATTCAGTCGGAGTGTTCGGCGAGGTCGGCACGCTTGAACTCATCAGCATCACGGCGGGCGCGACCAAGTATCTTGGAGTGACCGCCAGTGGATTGGGCGCTGAGTTGATTGGTGTCGATGCCATCGTGCTCCAGGCGTGGGACGCCGCGATCCAGTTGAACTCGGTGACTCCTGAGACGGAGACGAAACTAGATTGGGACAGCGTCGAGTTCACTTCAGACAGCGTAAATTTCGGCGCGAGCGCCGTGTTGGATGACACGATTGGCGTGAACAAAGCCGTGGTCCTTCACGTGGAAGGCAAGGCTTTGGTCAATGTCCTCGATGGCGTTTTGATCGCTGCTGCGCTGGGCGATTTGGACACGCCGGGTTTCTCGCTCGAGTTGGGCAAAGTGACCACGACCGGTTCCACGGGCTCCGGCACTCCAACGCTCGACGACGATGATGCGCTCACGCTGGTGCTGAATGACCTGCAAATTTTTGTGGGTGTCGGCGGCACCTTCGCGGACACCACGAACAGCGCGCCGAACAATACGCCTGACGACTTGAGCGATGACGAAATCGTCGCGGGCACGTTCGGCCTGCGCGGTTCACTCGCGACGCTGAACCTCGTCTCAATTACGTTCGACAACGACACGGTGGGCATCACCGATGACGACATAAGCTATCTCGGAGTTCACGCCACAGGTGTTACGGCCGATCTCGTTGGGCTCGAATCGATTCTCGAACTCCACGCGTCGCAGACGACGATCCGCGTGAACCGCGCCACTGACAACGACGCCGATGCGAATACGACTTCGCCGAACCTCGATTGGGACAGCATCACGACCACGTCGGACAGCATAACGTTGCCGGCCTTGGATGTGGACCAAAGCAACTTCATTAACGCCACCGGCAAGCTGGTTTACAACATTCTCGACGGCACGCTGGCGGGTGAGACGGATAATCTTCCAAGTCCTGGTGCTTTGGCAGGCCCTGCGCCGGAGGTTCAAGAAGCTGGTGCGGTAGGCAGCGGCAGCATCACCTTCGGTACGGCGACGATCGACACGGGCAATTCCACGATCGGCGTGTTGACCGATGCTGACCTGATTGCGATCGAGCTGATCAACACGGATTTCTTCGTTGGCATTAACGGCCCGGGCCTGACTCCCGACAAGGAACACATTGAAGACATCGCCGACGACGCGGTCGGATTCTTCGTCGAGGACGTAAATCTCAAGCTGGCGATTGTGACACCGGCTGGTTTGGCCGTGGGCGACAAGACGCGCTACATGGGACTCGAAGCCTCCATCGGCGGCACGGAGTTGCTGGGCGTCGATGGGCTCGTCGTCAATCTCAGCGGGAAGGTGCTGCTCAATCAAGCCACTGCGGCTAACGGAACTCCGGGGACGGAGCGAGTTGATTGGGGTGCGGCGGCTGACGCCGTTGCGACGAATGGTGCGTTGCCCGACTTCGATGAAACGCTCGACAGCGACCTTCAATTCCTCGTCGCCGGTGAAGCGAATGTTGATGTCTTCGGCTTCGTCACGCTCGACGGCGGCTTCGCCTTCAAGAAAGCCGTGGCTGATTTTGGAATCACTGATGCGTTGACCGGCACGACCACGCTGCTCGCGGACGCGGAGTACCTCACGGTCGGAGCGGAAATCGAAAACGCGTCGATCAACGCCGGCGGGATCGCGTTGCTGTTGGAAGATTTGACGGTCGCGATGGTGATGGTGAATTCCGGCGGCGTGACGCCGGTGAGTTACACCGCGGTGAAGGCTGGCATCGGCGGCGCGAGCTTTGATGGCATTGACGGACTCGTGTTGAACGTTGTTTCGCTCTCAATCGAGGTGAACAAGTCGAGCGACGCATTGAATCCCAACAAGGTTCTCGATTTCGCGGACACGACCGGATTCAACGCGGACAACGGCAAGGCCGCGCCAATCGACGTTGCGATCAATACCACGGAGACGGAAACCATTTCATTCGATGGCAACGAAGGCGAGTTGCTCAAGGTCGCGGGCGGACTCGAGATCGATGTGTTCGGGTTCGTTTCGTTGAGCGGCACGTTCGCGTTCAAGAAAGCGACCGGCCAATTCGCAATCACTGATTCAACGACGAATACGACCACGTTGCTGACCGGCCCGTATCTGACCATCGGTGGAACGGTGAGCAGCGCATTTGTGGGAGTGCCGGGAGAACTAGGCACAGACGATGACCTCGGCTTCAGCCTCACCGGCGTGGAGTTTGGGCTGCTCCTGTTCAGTCACGTCTCCGCCCCGACGGTCAAATACACGGCGCTGAAAGCTGACATCACCGATGCGAGTTTCGTGGGTGTCGATGGACTCACCGTCGGTGTGCAGTCGCTCTCGATTGTCATCAATCGCACAAGCGACACCCTGAATCCGAATGCGGTGCTCGACTTCGCTGACACGGATGACTTTGACGCCGACGATGGCAAGGCTGCGTCGTTGGCGGTCGCCACCGGGCCTTCGTCTGAAATCGAATTCGACTTCGATGGCAACGAAGGTGACCTGTTGCAACTGTCCGGCGACCTTTCGTTCAATCTATTTGGGTTCGTGAGCCTCGATGGAACGTTCGGGATCAAGAAGGCGACAGGAACGTTTACGGTTCTCGATGGCTCGCCGACCGGAAGAAGTTTCACCTCAAGCTATCTCCTCGTCAGTGCGACGGGAGTGAACGGCTTTGCCGGCGTGAACGGCGGGACCAGCGAGGCCATTGGTTTCGAACTCAGCGAGGTTTCGTTCACGCTCGCGCTCATCACCGAGGCGAGCAACGCGGCCAACATCCGCAGCTACACGGCGTTGAAAGCTGATGTGGGTGACGGCGGATTTGTCGGCGTCCCCGGCTTGGACGTTTCGGTCAGAAATCTTTCCATCTCGATCAACCGCACGAGCGACACGCTGAATCCCAATCACGTCGTCGATTTCAATCCCGCGGGCACCGTGGCCGGAACGCCGCTGACTCCGGCGGGCGGAGGACTGGCGATCGACTTCGCGCAAGAAGGTGACCTGCTTGAAGTTGGTGGCGAACTGCATCTCGAACTGTTTGAGGTCGTGTTCGTAGATGCTGAATTCGCGTTGCAACGGCAAAGCGTGGATGTGGATGTCAACGGGAATGGTTTCTTCTCAACCACCGAGAAAGACCTTGATGACGCCACGCTGCTGACGTTTGAACTGACGATCACGAATCTTTTCGCCGGCGTTCCTGGCTCCGACCTGGACAACCCCGTGGATGGCGGCATTGGCTTCGCAGTTGAGGAAGGATTCATCGCCCTCGCCGTGATCAAAGCCAACGGGCTGAAGATTCCGGGCGACTCGCGCAGTTTCATTGCAGTGAAAGCCAGCATCAGCGGTGCGACCATGACCGGCTTGCCGGGCGGACTCGATATCGTTGCGCCCTCTCTCGAAGTCACATTGAACACAGCGTCTGGGACATTGCCCGGAGCACCTGCGCCGATTGCCATCGATTGGAGCACGTCGATCAATCTCACGGCGAACCTTACCAACAATGCTGCGTTCCCTGCCGCGCCCGACCTTGTTCAGGTTGGTGATCTTGAAATCGATTTCAATGGAGCGTTCACAACGATCGGCGGCGTCCTGACGCTGGATGCTTTCGGCGTTCTCTCGGCATCGGCCGAATTCGAGATGGTGAGGCAAACGGTGGACGTGAATCTGCCAGGCGGCACGGACATCGATCTCAACGACGCCAGCTTGTTGACGCTGGAACTTCAGATCACGGATTTGTTTATCGGAATTCCCGACAGCGTTGGCTTCTCCGTGAGCAGCGGCCGATTGGCCTTGGCGATGATCAAGGCGAACCCCGTCACGAACCCGGGAGACAATCGCAGCTTCATGGCGATGTTCGCGAGCATTCGCGGAGCGTCGTTGCAAGGATTGCCCGGCATCACCATCGAAGCCATCAGCCTCGACTTCGAACAGAACACCGCGAGCGGCACGGCGCCGTCTATTCCTGATCCGCTCGACTGGACGACGATGGTCGATCTACAGGCGAGCGACGCGACGTTCGATGCTGACGAGATCGTCGTGGGCGAGACGCCTGTTGAAATCTCCGGCAGCACGATGCGGATCGCTGGCGCGCTGAAACTCGACATCCAGGGATTCGTCCTCGCGGCGGGCAGCTTCGAGATTTCGATCACGAACTCGACGACGACCAATCCGCTGACGATCAACGACGGAACAACCACGGTCACGAACGCCAACCTGCTCGAAGTTCATTTGAGCGATGTCTTCCTTTTCGCGGGTGTGAACGGCGCGTTCGAGTTGGATGACGATGGAAATGTCACCGGGTTGAACACTGATGACGCGATTGGGTTCAGCGTCAGTGCCGCGAGCCTCGACCTCGCGATCGTGAGCCAGACTGCATCGACGACTCCTGGAGCGCCTGCACCGAAGAAGTGGATGGGCGTCGCGGCGCGCGTCGGTGCGATGACCGTGCATGGTTTGCCTTCGACTTTTGAGTTCAACGTCCGCGAACTCGAATTGCTCTACAATGTCGGCTCCGCCGCGCCGAACCCAACGAAGCTGGATTGGGATCAACTGACTCAGGACGGCGTGGTGTCCGGCCTCGAAGGATTGACGGCGGATTTAAATTTGAGCGTCAGCGGGAGTCTCGACATCAACATCTCGGGCTTCGTGCTCATCGCGGGCACGTTCAAGATCACCAAGCTGAGCAATCAGCACATCGACGACGGAACGATCATTATCGACGGCGCGACGGTGCTCGTTATCGAACTCTCGAACGTGTTCCTGTTCGCTGGGATCGAAGGCGCGTTCGTCCGCGATGGCGACGGCGTCGTCACTGGCCTCGACACGACGAACGCGATCGGCTTCAGCGTGAACAACGCGAGCCTTGATCTTGCCATCATCGGTGAAGCGCCGTCCACCACGCCGGGACCGAGAACGCCGCCGCGCAAGTGGGTGGGTGTCGCAGCCAGCATTGAGTCGCTGCAAATCCATGGCTTGCCGGAGGGATTCGAAATCAGCGTCAGCGACTTCAGCCTGCTTTACAACGTGGCATCCGCTGGCCCAACGCCGACCAAGTTGAATTGGACAGACGTCGAACAAGTCGCCGGCACCGAGCTTGAGAATCTCCCGAGCAACACCGAACTGCGTGTCTCCGCGTTCCTCACGATTTCAATTTCCCAATTCGTTTACGTGAGCGGCGCGCTCGCGATCGAGAAACGTGAGTTGCAGGCCAAGACGGCAAGCGGTGCGGCGACCACGATGTCGGTGCTGACCATCGGCGCGAGCAACGTGAAGGCGTTCGCGGGTGTTGGTGGTCCGTATTGGGTGGACAGCGATGCCGATGGGGACGTGGACAACGCCGACGTGCCCGCAGCGGATGGCGCGCTCGGTCTGGCGCTGACAATCGATAACTTCGCGCTCGTGATGATGAAGCCGTTGCCTGGCGGCACGTCGGCCGCCCCGATTCCTTCCACGAAAAGTTACATGGCGTTGACGGGCAGCGGCGGCGCGGAGTTGGTCGGCATCGATGGGTTAACGCTCGCTGGCCAGATCAACATCTCGATGAACAGCGCGAAGGACTCGGCGAATCCGACGAATACGCCGCCGGTGCCGGTGATTGATTTCGCGGCGAGCGCTGCGATCAACCCGGACAGCTACGGCAGCAGTGAAGGCTTGAAAGTGCTCACCGGCACCAACACTGCCACGGACTTCACGGTGATCGATTTCAGCACGTCGTTCCTCGAAGTGAGCGGCTCGGTGCGCCTGACGATTTCAGAGTTCGTTCATCTGAGCGGCGACTTCGCTTTTTCGAAGAGCGACGAACCCGAGACGGTGACGCTCTCGAACGGCACCACGAAGCAGCTGACGGTGATGACGATCGGCGCGAGCAATGTGAACGCGTTCGTCGGTGTAGGCGGGCCTTACTTCGTCGATAGCAACGACGACGGCGTCATCGACAGCAACGACACGCCGCAATCGGACGGCGCGATGGGCGTGGTGTTGAGCGACCTCGAATTCGGCCTCGCGCTGCTCAAGCCAACCTCGCTCACTGACAAGTCGAGTTACTACGCGTTGAAGGCGAGCGGCGGTGCGGAGATCGTGGGCGTCGATGGACTCACGATTCGCGCAGACATCCTAGGCGTGGAAGTGAACGGCGGGACTGATCCGGCGACGCCAACGTTGAATGATCCCGTGGTGAATTTCGCGACGAGTTTTGGCGGTGGCCTAGATGTGTTGACTGGTCCTGATCTGGATGGAGACGGCGAACCTTCCGTGACGCTGGATTTCACCGGTAACACGCTGAAGGCGTTTGGCGCGGTCACGATCATCGTGGACGGCTTCGTCTGGCTGAGTGGTCAGTTCGCGTTTGAGAAAGGTGGCGAACCCGTGACCGTCACGTTGTCTAACGGCACGACGAAACAAGTAAATGTTCTCAAGATCGGCGCGAGCGACGTGAACGTGTTTGTCGGAACCGGCGATCCAGACAGCAACGCAGACGGCATGTTCAACGGCAGCGACGATCCGGCTGCGAATGGTGCGATCGGTCTCAAGCTGACGGAACTGAAGTTCGGTCTCGCACTGATGAAGCCCGTGGCGGTCACGGACAAATCCAGCTATTTCGCGCTTTACGCAGAGGCTAAGGAAATCGCGCTGGTGGGCGTCGATGGTGTCACGATCGGCGCTGAGAATCTTAAAGTGAAGATCAAT
>DATHEW010000345.1:0-3187 GCA_035318425.1 Candidatus Acidiferrum sp.
CAACCGCCCACAGAGACCGAGCACGGTCCACTGCTGGCACTCGCACTCGCCGCTTTCGCGACACCTGCTGCTGCCAATCCGCCACCGATGCGTCGGATGGTGAGCGGCACGCTGACGGTGGTCATCGCTGGGATGGGCCCGAGTTCATTGACCAAGGACGTGAATTCAAAATCCGGATCCTGCGGCAAATCGAAGACGAAATCCTGCGCCGCCACGAGTCCGTGATTGCGGATGACCAGGTTGATCTGCGTCACAGAACCGCCAAAATCTTTCATGTCGATCAACGGCGGATCGATCGTCACCACCGGCACTGGCACGAATGTTTCGAACTCGGTGGTGAGCGTGATGCGTGTGCGGTCTTCAATCGTCGCGGGAACGACCGACCAGTGATATTGCACCGTCTCGCGCGAGAGGAATGCGTCGAAGTCATTTGTCCGCCCGCCGCGCACGAGGATTGTTCCGCTGAAGGTGGAGTGTTTCTCGGCGGAGACATCGAATTGGTAGTACGCTTCGGTGAGATTGGTAAACACGATCTCGCCGGACGCATCGGTCACGCCATTCGTCACGACGGCCTGGCTGATCGCATCACGCACCGTCACTGTGGCGTTCGTCACCTTCGGTCCGCCCACCGCGTAATAGGTGTACTCATCCAGCACCGAGACACGGAGATGACCTTTGCCTTCCGAGACGTTGAGAAACTCAAACGGAACACTGACGCCGGCAGAGAAGCCGTCGCTGATGACGGCGCTGTTGCGATAAGGTCCGAGCGGCAGATCGACTGACGGCGTGAGCAACAACGTGACGCGATTCGTCGTGCCCGGTTGCATCGCAGGCATCGGGTTAACGCTGCTGACCGTCAGCCACGGCGCGACCGGCACCGAAATCGTGAGCGGGCCGGTGGCGATGCCGCCGTCGTTCACGACATCAAATTCAACGGAGGTCTGCTGGCCGCCAATCATGATGGAATAAAGGCTGTCCGGCATGGCGACCAGATGCGGGTGCAACGCCGAAACGCGAACGCCGTAAATGGCCTCGGCGCTTACTCCACCAGGCGCCGTGACCCGCACGCGCACCTCACCGAACGGAATCGCGGCATTGTTCGCCGTGATGACGACGGCGAGATCCGTAGCCTCATCGCCAGCGAGCGAACTCGCCGCGAGCGTCGCGGTTACGCTGAGGTTCGCGGGTGCGCTGACGACTTGAGCGGTGAGGCCGCTCAGCGTCGTCTCGCCAAGATTCGCCGCCGCGAGTTGACCGGTGATGCTCAATCCTTCTGTCACCGTGATTTCACTAACAGGCGGTGCGAGTTTGACGCCGATGAGTGTGAACGCGTCTTGAACGGGAGAAATCTCTTCACCCGGATGTGCCGCGCCGATCTCGTAATTTCCCGCTTCGTTGGAGAGAGGAGCCCACGTGAGCATGAAGTGCCCGGTTGCGTCGGTCTGCACTGGCACGATGCGCCGAGTGCCCCGGACCTCGATGTGGACGTTCACCGGTGCGTTCGGCATGACCCCGCCGCCGACCCGCGTCGCTGTGCCGTTCATCACGATGGGAGTTCCGGTGGGCGACGTGGTGATCTCCGTTTGCACCGTTGCTGTGTAAGCCGGCGAGACGACGATTGGCAGTGCGGCCACGAACGTATTGTTGTTCTCCAGCACTTCTGGAATCTGATTCGCCGCGTCCGTGACAATGATGATCCAGTAACGGCCCGACTTGCCAGGCAACGCGTACTGCGCTGTCTGCTCGATAAACTGGCTGACCGCCAGCGTTCCCTCGAATGGAAACTCGCTCAAGACCCGGTCGTCGCCGCTCGGGATGGCGTCAGTGCTGAGGAAAATGCGCGTGACGAAATTCGAGAAGCAACTCGCGATGCCGCGGTTCTCGATGCGATACGTGATCGCGAAATTTGCGTCCGTGATGCCGTTGGTCGGCGTCGTGACGTTTCTCACCACGAGGTCGGGCAGGTCGATGTCCGTGACCACGATCACGGCTGAACCCGGAGTGAATCCGCCGGACGACGCGGTCACGGTCACGCTCTTGTTGCCGTCGGAAATCCCATCCAACACCGAACTCAGGGGAGCGGTAACTGTGCTGGCGCCCGCTGGCATCACCACGCTCACGGGTGTGGTGAGTTCGCCCGTCGCGCTGCTGGAAATCAAAATGGTCAGCGCAGCATTCGTGGCGGTGTTGCGCGTGATCGTCGCCGTGGCTATGGGTGACTGGCCTTCGGGCACCGCGTCGCGATCAATGGCGAGTTTCAATGTTGGACCGTCGTCGTCGAGCAATTGCAGCGTGTCGCCCGATCCTTCAGCGATCGCGTCGCCTGAAACGTCGAGGATGAATACGCGGAAGGTCACGCTGCGATTGCCATCAACGATCTGGTTGTCGATCGCTGAGACCGGGAAGGAAGCCGACTCCTGTCCGCCGGGGATGACGACGCTATCCTGCAACTGCGCGATGCCATCGTCGCTGCTCGTCAACGCGAGGCGCAGACCACGCGGGCTGACTGGTGCGCGTGTCACTGTGGCGACGGTTGCCTGCGAGCCGGCTCCTTCACTCACGCTGTGCGCCGCGAGACGCAACGTGACGGTGGGAAGATCGTTGTCGAACGTGATGATATTGGCCGTGGCCGACTGAAACCCGGCCGCACTCGCGATCAGGCTGTTCGTCCTCGTCGGCTCAACGACGTTGTTGTCTGTGGCCAGCACGGCAAACGAGTACGAAAGCTGGTTCGACGGAATGGTCACGAAGGTTGGCGGCGTGAGTTGCGTGGAATCGCCCGGGTTCAATACCACAACGAGTTCGCGGTTTGTTGCGTAATCGCGAGTCACCGTGCATGGCACGGTCATGCCTTCCGCCACGCTGGGTTCGCCGAAACTCAACGTGAGCATGGGCACATCGATGTCCACGACCGTGAGGCCGAAGGATGCCCCCTGATAATCCGCGTTGGTCACACCGAAGACGACGAAGCGATTTCCATCCACGATGTGATCGTGAATGGGCGTCAACGCAAAGCTCGCCGAGGCTGCGTCCGCCGGGATGATCACCGTGTTGGTCATCTCGAGATCAGCGGGGCTGCTGTTCGTCACTGTGACAATCAGCGGCGCAGAGCGGTCGCCGTTGCGCGTGACCGTCGCGAAGATTGAGTCCGCGCCTTCGATGATCAAATTTGCCGGAACGTTGAGGG
>DATHEW010000346.1:0-9228 GCA_035318425.1 Candidatus Acidiferrum sp.
CGTCACCGACGCGCCCTCCGCCGACAAGCATCTCGCGGAGATGAAGGAAGCGGCGGGGAAGTTGAAGGCCTCACCGATGAACACGTTGTTAATCAGGTGATGATTCTCCTGCATCGTGACTTCGCCAGCAGGGCCTTTGAACTTCTGGCCGATCAACGCTTCACTTGCCTTGTTCACCTCGAAGGAGTCGGCCTTCTCCACGGCCTGTTTCCAGAGATACACTCCCATGCTAGATACACTCCCATGCTAGTGAGGTTCATCGGACTGCAGGTCACGCGGCCCTTGGTATCGATGCCCGTGACTTTGTAATCCACGCCCGTGACTTTGGTTCCTTGATCCAGGCCAGGAAATCCTTCACGAACCTGGTGTTCTCCGGCGACTTGATGCTCATGAAGTATGTCCAGCAGCCGAGCTGGCCGACGAGCTCCTTGGTCGGGAGGCCGCGGGATTTTGGTATTCGTAGGGCGCGAAGCTCTGCCGCTCTTTCGTTCGGCCAAGGCGGACCTCCTCACCAACGCCCCGCTGCCCGCGGCCAGCGCGGAGGTGCTGCCACGCCTCGTCGGCATCGACGAATACGAGACTTACGCGTATCGCCTCAATTCCACTGGCACGGTTCAACTTATTCGCCTTAGCGACTCGCAGCCGTGGACCAATCTCCCAGCGCTCTCGCTACAAAAGCATCCCGCCTCCCCCGCCATCTTCGCTCATCGAGGTCGAGGACCTTTCGCTCTATTACGGCTACGCCCGCGCGCTGAAGAACGTGAAGCTGTCGATTCGTGAGAAGCTCGTGACGGCGTTCATCGGCCCGCCTGGCTGCGGCAAATCCACGTTGTTGCGGTGCATTAACCGCATGAACGACCTCATCGAGAATGTCCGCACGGAAGGCCAAGTCCGCATCGATGGCCATGACGTGTTCGGCCACGCCGTCGATGTGATCGAGTTGCGCAAACGCGTCGGCATGGTATATCAGAAATCGAATCCATTCCCGAAATCCATTTACGAAAACATCGCCTACGGCATGCGCGTGGCCGGCGTGAAAAAGAAGCCGATGCTCGATGAAGTGGTCGAGCAAAGCCTGCGCAGTGGGCGTTGTGGGACGAAGTGAAGGACCGCATGGACGAGAGCGCGATGAGCTTGTCGGGTGGACAGCAGCAGCGCCTCTGCATCGCGCGCGCCATCGCCATTCGCCCCGAAATCATTTTAATGGATGAACCCGCCTCCGCACTCGATCCGATTGCGACCGCAAAAATCGAAGAATTGATTCTCGACCTGAAGAAGGAGTTCACCATCGTGATCACCCACAACATGCAACAGGCCGCGCGCATCTCGGATTACACCGCGTTCTTTTACCTCGGCGAATTGATCGAGTACGACGCGACGGCGAAGATCTTCACCAACCCAACCAAGAAGCAGACCGAAGATTACGTCACCGGCCGCTTTGGTTGAAAACCGATTACTGTTTCACTGATTACTTCCGCCACCATGATCACCCACCACGACCAGGAATTCGCCGACCTCAAACAGCTGTTGTTGACCATGGCCGCGCACTCGCGTGATGCGGTGACGCGCGCGATCCAGGCTTTGACCGATCGCAATGAGGAACTCGCGAAGCGCGTCATCGAAGATGACAGCATCGTCGATCAGCTAGAGATCAAGGTGGATGAAGTCGAACCTGCTTTCGAAAGCTCCTCTCGCGGGCGATCTTCGCCTCATCACTATTGCGATGAAGGCATCGCACGATCTCGAGCGGGTATGTGACGAGGCGACGACGATTGCGCGGCGCGCCATCGAGTTGAACACCGAGCCGCAGCTCAAGCCGTACGTGGACATTCCGAAGATGGCGCAGCTCGGCCTGCAAATGCTGGATGACGCGATCGACGCCTTCGTGCAGCGCAATCCCGGCATGGCCCGTACGGTGATCGCGCGCGATAAGGAAGTGGATGCGCTCAACAAGCAGCTTCACCGCGAACTCGCCAGCTACATGATCGAACGCCCGTCCACGATCACGCGCGCGCTGAACCTGATGGTGATTTCCAAAAGCCTCGAACGCATCGCCGATCACGCGACGAACATCGGAGAGGAAGTCGTTTACCTCTACGAAGGGCGGGATATTCGTCATAGCGGCAAGACGCCTTGAGTTTTGTCACCTGCTTTTGACGAGTTCGTCGCGAGCGCGTCATAGAAACGTCACCCGGCATGGCAATACTTGCGCCGTGGAGGACGTCAGTCATCTCTGCCTTTACGAACGCAGAATTGCTCCCGGTGCCGAATGGTCGGCCGCTGGCGCAGGGTGGACGGTTGTTTTGGCCGTGCGTGGTTTTTTCTACTGGATCGCACCCGGCGCGGCACGCGAGTTGAACGCGGGCGATGTTCTGGTGATCGGTCCGGGCGCGTCCGGTGTGCTCCGTGCCAGCGTCATAGGCGAGCCGATGCTTCAATATTTCTCCTTCCGGCCCGAACACCTCGGAGGGTTGATGTCTCTGACGGAACGCGTGTCGCTGCAATCATTTGCCGAAGCCGCATACACTCGTTTCCTTCCCGCCTCGAATCCGATCGCGCTGGAGTTCAACGATCTGGTGACCCACGCCGTCAAGCACCAGGGCTTCTTGCTTCGGTGCCGCATTCTTCATCTCATAGGAATGATTTTCAGTGAGACGACGCCTCTGCCAAGCAAACCAGCGATGGTCGCCATCAACACGGCTGAACTGCGGTTCGAGCAACTCATCGAAGGCATTCCAGACTCTGACCTGATGATGATGTCCTCGGAAAAGCTCGCCTACCGGTGCGGGTGCAGTGCGCGGCATTTCCGCCGGCTCTTTCGGAAACGTTTCAACACATCCATTCGCTCCAAGCAGACCGAACTGCGTCTGGAGAAAGCGCGCCAGATGCTCGCCGATACAGAAGAGAAAGTCGTCGCCGTCGCCATCGAGAGCGGGTATCGGCACCTCGGGTTGTTCAATGCGAGTTTCAAGAAGCGATTCGGCATGACTCCCACCGAGTGGCGGCGCGTTGCAGCGGCAAACGTGTCCGCCGAAGGTACTGTGATGATCGGCGCTGCATCACGATAAGCGACACTCTGCCCGCATCTGCACTACGGTCCCGCACAGGTGTCTGCGTGTGATAGCCGTCGAGGCACTTGTTTTTACGCGCGTGAGAGTGTTGTCTCTCGGTGTTCCCGCATGAAGAAGTTTGCCATCCCGTTGCTGCTGATCCTGAGCATCGCACTTAACGTGGTGCTGTGGCTGAAGCTTGGCGTGTTGACTCGTGAGTGGGAATCGCGACAGGGCGCGAGCGCTGAAGCCGAGGACTTGCGACGCCAAATGGGGGAGATGGAGGTCAAAGCGGGTCGGGAAACGCAGTCCGTTGCTGAGGCAAGCCACGCCAGCGAACTGGCGCGCCTGCGCGCCGAGGTTACGCGGCTGCGAACAGAGCTGGCCGATATCAAGCGAAGCACGCCAGTCGCATGGACTGGTGCGACGTCAGATTTGGCAAGCAACCTGACGCACATGCGGCAGCAATTCACCGAGGCGACGCAGGACGTTGCGTGGTTCAGCAGAAAGCTGGACGAAGTTGAACGGGTCGTATCCAACACCGCGTTTGCCTCGCCTGAAGAACTCCAAAAGATGCAGCGTCGCGCGCAGGCGAACCTGTGTATTATGAACCTCAAACGGATCGGACTAGCGGCGCGTATTTGGGCGAAGGAGCACAACGAAGTCTTTCCGCCTGACTTCGCGACGATGAAAGAGGAGTTGGACACACCGACTATTCTGGTTTGTCCCGCCAGTCCGAATGCGCAACGGGAGATGGACTGGGCACGCTTTAATTTTTCAAGCGCGACTTACCAGTTCGTGAATGCGAATGGAAATGAATTGGTGCCCGAGAAGCCGCTGACCATTTGTCCCATTCACGGCAGCGTCGGACTGAGCGACGGCAGCGCGCAAATGGGCCGGAACGCGCTGAAATGATGTATGAGAGTGCGGAAATCCTGGCGCGAAAAGCTCGCTGACAGCAAAGAACTGCCGAAGGTCGCCAAGATCGAAGGCAAGCTGAGCACGCGCTGGGGAACTGGCACAATGGTGGTTCCTGCGCCGACGGAAGTGGATGATCTCATGCGGTGCGTACCCAAGGGTAAACTCACCACCATCAATGAGTTGTGCGGGGCGTTGGCGAAGAAGCATGGTGTGAACATTGCGCGTCCGATCACGACGGAATTTTCTCATGGATCGCGGCCCATGCGGCGGCGGAAGCAGCGGTGGCGGGTGCAAAACGGATCGCGCCGTAATGGCGCACGTTGAAGGCGGGCGGCGAGTTGAATCCGAAGTATCCCGGCGGCATTCAAGAGCTGAAAAAGCGTCTTGCCGACGAGGGGCACCGCGTTACGCAACGGGGCAAACGCTGGTTTGTGGACGATTTCGAGCGCGCGCTGGCCTCGCTTCATTGATGCGATGGCACGTCGAGGCGCTGTGGAGATTTCAGGGCTTGACGCACCTTGGAGCGTGGCATAGACAACGCCGACAAATTAATTGAACGGAGCAACTCATGGCTGAAAAAAGCGTCGAACAACGGGTAAAGGAAATCATCGTCGAACAACTCGGCGTCAATGCAGACCAGGTCACGCCCGATGCGAAGTTCATCGAAGACCTCGGCGCTGATTCGCTCGATACGGTCGAGCTCGTCATGGCGCTGGAAGAGGAATTTGGCCGCGAGATCCCGGACGAGGAAGCCGAGAAACTCCAGAGCGTCGGCGATGTGATCAAGCACATCGAAGACTCCCAAAAGTAGTCGCAACACTTTCCACGGGGCAGCTTCGATGATTGCGAGGCTGCCCCTTTTGATTTTCCCAAATGGCAAGCAACTGGCCCGAACGTAGAGTCGTCATCACTGGCATTGGCGTCGTGTCGCCGCTTGGCCCGATCGAAGAATTGTGGACGCGTCTGTTGGCGGGCGAGAGCGGCATTGATCGCATCACGCTGTTTGATCCCACGAATTTTGACACGAAGATCGCGGGTGAAGTGAAATCATTCGATCCATTGCCGGCGTTCCCATCGCCCAAGGAAATTCGCCGCACGGATCGTTTCACCCAGTTCGGCGTGCTGGCGGGATATTACGCCATCAAGGATTCCGGCATCGATCTGAACAAAGTGAACCGCGACGAAATCGGCGTGTTCCTCGGATCGGGCATTGGCGGCCTTCAGACGACGCAGGACCAGGCGAAGGTTTTGTTCGAGCGCGGACCGGGCCGGCTGTCGCCGTTCATGATCCCGATGCTGATCCTGAACATGGCCTCGGGGATGTTCTCGATGTACTACAAGCTGCGCGGGCCAAACCTCGCCACGTGCTCAGCCTGTGCCACGGCCACTCACGCCCTCGGCGAAGCGTGGCGCACCATCAAAATGGGCGACGCCGCGATGATGTTCGCCGGTGGCACCGAGGCGACAATCACGCAGATCGGCATTGGAGGCTTTTGCTCTATGAAGGCCATGAGCACGCGCAATGACGAGCCGAAGAAGTCATCCCGACCGTTCGACGTGGATCGCGATGGATTCGTCATGGGCGAAGGCGCGGGTGTGCTTGCGCTCGAAGAGTTGGAGCATGCCAGGGCTCGCGGTGCGCGCATCTATTGCGAGCTAATCGGTTACGGCAATACCGCCGACGCGAATCACATGACCGCGCCCGCACCGGAAGGCGAAGGCGCCGCGCGTTGTATGAAAATGGCGCTGCGCAGCGCCGGCCTGAATCCGACGGAGATCGATTATATCAATGCCCACGGCACTTCCACACCGCAGGGCGACATCTGCGAAACGCAGGCGATCAAAACTGTCTTCGGCGAGCACGCGAAGAGACTGGCCGTAAGTTCCACCAAAGGCGCCACGGGTCACATGCTCGGTGCGGCGGGTGCGGTGGAAATGGCGATCTGCGCCAAAGCCATCCAGACTCAAACCGCTCCTCCCACGATCAACCTCACGAACCCCGATCCGTTGTGCGATCTGGACTACGTGCCGAACACGCCGCGCGAGATGAAGATCAACGCGATCGTGAACAACTCGTTCGGCTTCGGCGGCCATAATGCAACGGTCATTGCGCGGAAGTTCGAAGGCTGATTCACGCTGATGAATTGCCTGACGCTCATCGAGTCGAAGCGCGATGGGCAATCTCTCTCACCTGACGATATTCGTTCGTTCGTCACTGCATACGTGCGCAGCGAAGTGCCGGATTACCAAGTCGCCGCGCTGCTCATGGCGATTTTCTTCCGCGGATTGAACGCCGAGGAGACGCGCGTCCTCACCGCAGCTATGCGCGATTCGGGAGACGTGCTGAAGTTCCCGGCTGATCCGCGTCCCCTCGTGGACAAGCACTCCACTGGCGGCATCGGCGATAAGGTTTCGTTGCCGCTGGCGCCATTGCTCGCATGTCTCGGCTTTCGCGTGCCGATGATTTCGGGCCGCGGGCTTGGCATCACGGGAGGAACACTCGACAAGCTTGAATCCATTCCCGGCTTCACGACGCAACTCACGCGTGAACAACTGATCCAGCAAGTGCAGGGGATCGGCGTGGCGATGGGCGGGCAGACGCCGACGATGGTTCCCGCGGATCGTTTGCTCTACGCGTTGCGTGATGTGACGGGGACGGTGCCGTCCATCCCGTTGATCACCGCTTCGATTCTTTCCAAGAAACTCGCCGAAGACATTTCTGCTCTCCTGCTCGATGTGAAGTTTGGTTGCGCCGCCTTCATGCAAACCCGGGAGCAGGCGCGCGAACTGGCCGCGAACATGACGCGGATCGCGAATGAGTTTGGGGTGAAGACCCACGCGCTGCTAACGGAAATGAACGCGCCGCTCGGCCGCGCCGCCGGCAATTGGTTGGAAGTGAAAGAAAGCGTCGAGTGCCTGGAGAATCGCGGCCCGAATGATTTGCGCGAATTAGTGATCGTCTGTGCGGCGCGCCTGCTTGTGCTCACCGGCAAGAGCGGAGACATGGCATTGGCTCGCGCGCAGGCAGGGGATGTTCTCGCTTCTGGCGCGCCTCGTCGCAAATGGGATGAACTGCTCGCAGCGCAAGGTGCCGACCTGGACGCGTTCACGAACAAGCTTCAGCAGGATCACACCGCTCCCTTCGCGATGGAAGTGCAATGCAAACGCAGCGGCTTCGTTACCCGGTGCGACGCCCGCATCATTGGGGAAATCATTCGCGATCTAGGCGGCGGCCGCATCGACAAGTGTTCAGTCATCGATTCCGACGTTGGAGTGGACCAGATCATGGGAGTTGGCGCAGAGGTGCGGGTGGGACATGTGCTCTGCCGCATTCACGCGCGCACACAACAGCAGGCGAGTGAAAGTATGGCGCGGGTCCAAGCAGCGTTTGAAATTGCCGACGACCCAGTCCGATGTGAGGGCGAGAGGATCGCGTGTGGGGATATTCGCCGGCCTCATTGACAATTTCCGTGACAGGCCGGCTGACCTGCTGCGCCCTCGAAGAAAATGCCTGCAAGATATGGCTCCTGTGCGACATCGTCGAACTCGACGAAGTTTATATCCGCGGCGGATCCGATTCGTTGTGACTCTGGGATTGATTTGTTCGGCGGTAATTGGTTCCCGCTCAAACCCGTATCCGTACGCATAGCGTGACGTGTCCTCTCTGGTAAAAATGGATCGAATGACAAAATCCCTTCACGTCTGGCTCGTCGATGACCAGGCGGATGAACAATTCCTCGTGCGCCGTGTCATTTCCCGCCTGCCTGTCTCGGTAGAGTTGCGCATCATTGATGGCGCCAAGCGCGCCATGCGTACGCTCGAAGCCGCCACCGGAAGCGAGCAGTTGCCTCACCTGATCATCTGTGATGTGAAGATGCCCGAAATGGATGGGTTCGATTTTTTGATGTGGCTGCGTCAATCGCGGTGGAAGCACCTGCCGGTGGTGATGTGTTCCAACTCCGAGAGCACGTTGGACGTGACGCGCGCCTATGCCCTGGGAGCGAACGCATACCATGTGAAGGCAGCAACACTGGACGGAATGCGCAACTGCTTCGAGTCATTGACCAACTACTGGAGCCAGAGTGTCGAGTTGCCGACTGTTCGCGTTTGCAATCCAGACAATTGACTTCAGTTCTCGCAGGGCGTGTAGCGGGCGATCAGCAACTGGCCGTCGCTGGACCACACCTCGATGAACCGGGAGCGATGATGCGCGAGGATACGCACGGGAATGGAGAGGTGTTTGTTTGCGGACTCGAGCTGATGTGCGAGTTGGACGAAGTTCGCCACGGCGAATTTCTCGTGACGCACTTCCCGTGACAGGAAATCTTCGATTTTTACGTTCATGGCCGCGGGCCTTTGATTACCGGAGTGCCGCATTCTCCAGAGGTCACGTTCATCGCATTCGGAGTATAGATGTACACGCTGTGGCGAGGCTTCGGGGAATCGAATCTTAAGTCACCCGAAGACTTACCTGAATCGACTCGTTGAGTTCCTCCCAGGTAAATGGCTTTTGGAGGAAGAGCGGGGCGGGAGAGTGCATCTCGCTCAAGTGGTTGACCGAATAGCCACTGGTGAGAATGACAGGAATTTGCGCGAGTTCGGGTTCCCGTTTTAGCGCCGCGACAAGATCGCTCCCACTCCCGGAGGGCATGGCAGAATCAGAAATAATCAGCGTGGGCCGGAACTTGCGCGCGAGTTGAAGAGCCTCCAGGCCGCCGCTCGCTTCGATCACTGCGGCGAAGCGACTGAGCATTCGTGCGAGAACGTGTCTAACGCCTGGGTCGTCTTCGACCAGAAGAACGAGTTGCGGGTGCGATAGCGATAAAACCTGTGATTGATTCTGACTTGATTCCGACATGCGCTAAGGATTGCCGGAGCGAAGGGGCTGCAGCTTACCCTCTATTGGTTTACGCGGAACGAGATTTGTTGGCCCAGGTTGGTGCCACTCCTTTTGCCTCAGCTCGCGATCGAAAAATAGCCACGTCATTCACAGGCGGCGCCACGGTCAATGAATGCGAGAAAGGATGGCGACGACCAAACAGAACACCAGCGCGGAGGAGGCAACGATCAGAAGCTTCGAGCTGTTGGTCTGGGAAAGGTCGCCGCTGCAATAGGGGCAACGCCATTTCCGAGAAATTACCGGTCGGGCGCAGTGTTTGCAGTGCTTCATGTTGTGCGAAATAGTCCTAGGCAGCAGCGGCGAAGGCAATGTTGCGAGGTTGGGCAAATACCCGAATGAATCACGTTACGCACTTTA
>DATHEW010000347.1:0-2559 GCA_035318425.1 Candidatus Acidiferrum sp.
GACTCTCCATCTCCCCTGCCTTTGTCGCCGTGGCAAGTGAAGCAATTCATCTTGGCGTAAAGCGCCTTGCCCTCCGCGATGGTCGCGAGGCTGCGCGCGGGCGGCGTTCCGAAATCAGCAATGGCCACTCGCACTTCGTTCGTGTCCGAAAAGCGTGGTGAGAACGACTTCACGTATTCCACTAGCGCCCATCGATCGTTCTCATCCAGCATGTGTTTCCACGGCGGCATCGGCGTGCCCGGTGAGCCGAGGGATATCTGGCGGAACAAATCCACATCCGTCGGAAGATTGTTCGGCGCGGTCGAGCGCAGCCGGAAATTCGCCTGCACGAAATTGCGCGGTTTCGGCGCCAGAAATGCCGCGGCGTCTCCCTTGCCATCGCCGTTCATGCCGTGACACGCGGCGCAGTTCTGCGCGTAAACCGTCTTACCGCGCGCGAGCAATTCTGGTGTGACTGCGGGCTTCGGCGGCACCGGCAGTTCCGAGAAGGTGATCTTCGCTGGCAATGCAGCGTTCGCCACGCTCGTGCCGCCGGATTGCTTTGATTCGTTTGTTGCGGACTGTTGCTGGCCGCAGCCAACCAATCCGGCCGCGATGCCCAAAACCAAAGTGGATGCTCTTAGTCTCATTTCAGTAAGCGGAAATTGTCACCACGCGAACCGGCGCGCTTTGATGTAAGTCAAACGACGCAATCTCCGTGGCGTTGGTGCGGCGAATTGCAGCGCGAAGCCGCGTGGCGTCGTCAACTCCACCGAGAGGCCCCCAGCGCGCGACGCCCAAGAGTGAATGTTTCGTCTGTTTCATTTTTCACTGAGCGCCACGGACACTCCCTCGCCCATTTGCACGACTCGCGATTCCGTGGCGTATCAGTGAGATGAACTTCGACCAGACGCACCGGCCCGACTACGCGTCGGTTGTCTTTGCCTTCGCAAAATCTGCCAACCTGCTGGTGACGTTTGCGTCGCACGGAAACTTCTGGAACGATCAGGTCGATTTGATGAGCAACTCATGAGCGAAATCACCAGGACCACCCGCATCTCTCTGCGCGATGCCGCGCGCGAACCGTTCCGCTTCTTTTTTCCGCAAGCTGTACTCGCCGGAATCCTGGGTGTGATGCTGTGGCCGCTCCATTTCTGGGGCGTATCGGAGTTCTATCCGAACCTGGCTCACGTGCGCGTGATGGCGAACGGCTTCTTCGGCGGATTCATCATTGGGTTCCTCGGCACGGCGATGCCGCGTATGTTGTCGGCCAAGCCATTCACGCTTGCTGAAACGCTCATCTTGCTGCTGCTGCATGCAGCCATGACGATCGCGTACGCAGTGAACAAAACGTTCTATGGCGACGTGGTGCTGCTCTTGTTGCTGGTGCGATTCGTCATCTGCCTGGCGCGCCGCTTCGGCACACGCAAGGACACGCCGCCGCCGGGATTCGTGCTCGTGCTCCTTTCGTTCATTTGCGTGACGGCGGGCGCCATTCTCTCGATCGCGCAAAACGATCGCGACTTCGACTCACAATGGATCGCGCTGCAACGATTGCTCTCATCGCAAGGCTTCGTCTTGCTGCCCGTGCTCGGCATTGGGCCGTTCATTCTCCCGCGCTTCTTCGGCATGCCGAGCGCGCATGACTTTGCCGAAATGCTGAAACCTTCTCCGGCATGGGCGAAGAAAGCGCTGTTCGCTTTCGGTGTGGGAATCCTCATCATCGGGACATTTTTTCTCGAAGCCTTCGGATGGTTCCGTCTCGCGCATGCACTTCGTTTTCTCGTCACGCTGATCTATCTGGCGCGGGAATTTCCGTTTGGCGCGGGACCGAAATCGAGCAGCGCCCTCGGACTGGCCTTGCGCATCGCGCTCATAACATTGTTGGCAGGTTTCCTCAGTGTGGCGTTCTTCCCACAGTTTCGCACTGGCTTGATTCACCTGACACTCGTAGGCGGGTTCGCCATCATCACCTTCATCGTCGCGACGCGCGTGGTGTTCGGTCACAGTGGCAATATCGAAAAGCTGAAAGGCAAAAACCGCTGGCTACTCTGGATCATCGGATTGATCTTATTCGCCATGGCGACGCGCATCAGCGGCGATATCTGGCCCAAGGTGATGATCTCGCATTACGTTTACGGTGCGATCATTTGGGCCGTTGCCGTGATCTGGTGGGCGATCAAAGTATTGCCGAAGGTCCGTGAGCACGAGGCCGAAGAATGAACGCGCATCGCCAAGCCCACGTCATGAATGCTGCTGAAACCAGTCGCGTGCTGAACGAGATTCAACTCGTTCACTTCTACATTTCGCCGGGGCACAATTTCTTCGGACGTCACGATGCGCCGCCGCTTGAGCATCCCATCCTCACGCCGCGCGAGATCGAATGCATGGCGGGCAGCGGCATTCGCGGTGATCGCTTCTTCGATTACAAACACGACTACAAAGGCCAGATCACCTTCTTCGCTGATGAAGTCTTCCGCGACATCGAGGCACGTTTTGGCGTGATGGATCGCGATGCCGGTGTGCTTCGCCGCAATGTGATTACGCGTGATGTGGATTTGAATTCACTCATCGGGGTGG
>DATHEW010000348.1:0-4179 GCA_035318425.1 Candidatus Acidiferrum sp.
GAGAGGTCGACTTGAAGCCGATTTGGGAAGCAATCGATTCGAGTCTCTTCACTCAAATCGAAACGGCCATTCAACAGAAAGACATCGAGTCGTTCAAGGCGGCCTATCGCGGAGCGATGGAAGGTTGCTACTCCTGCCACAAGACATCGAGCAAACCTTACTTGCGTCCACAGATTCCTACAGTGCCGCCACAGCCCATCATCAATTTCGACCCGGAAGCAAAGTGGCCCGAGTGAACGAAACCACTGTAATTTCCTCGCAAGACCGGACCAAACCCAGGGAGTGACCATGTTGAAACGCATCATGACAACGCACGCGCCGAAGGCGACCGTGCTCATCCGCATCGCGGTCGGCGCGGTATTTCTCTCGGAGGGAATCCAGAAATTTCTTTTTCCCGCTGAAGTCGGAGCAGGCCGGTTCGCCAGGATCGGCCTGCCTTCGCCGGAGATTCTCGCTCCGTTTGTGGGGGGCTTCGAAATCGTCTGCGGCACGCTCGTTCTTTTCGGGTTGCTCACGCGGCTCGCGGCGATGCCGCTTTTCATCATCATGTGCGAGGCGATCTACAGCACCAAAGTTCCGATTCTGATCAAGAGCGGTTTTTGGAAAATGGCGCACGAGGCGCGCACTGACTTCGCGATGTTTCTCGGCTCACTGTTCTTACTGATCGTGGGCGCTGGACTGTTGTCCGTGGACGCGCGCCTCTCAAAAAAGCAGTCCACTCACGCCGGGAAGAAATAGTGAAGACCCGTGCCGTTCCATAAACTCGCCTGTAGTCGTGGCGGGTTCGCAAGCCACGCAAACTCTTTAGACTGCGGTGGCAAGTCCGACGCGACACCGCTTTTGTGCGCGCGAGACGTGCCGTAAAAATTCGGTCGGCATGGCATCAACGACGCGCTCGTCGCGCTGCCGACGATTCTTCTCGCCACGGGATGCGCGGTCATCGACTGGATTGCTACCCGCCGGAGAAGGCAGCGTCCTCCGCGCACCTCGGCCCCGGAACTTAAATTTCCTCGGTCCCTGCTTCGTTTCCTTCGTGTGCTTCTGTTTTCAACTGCATGGTTCCAGCTCAACCCGCTGCGCCGACCCCGACCGGTTCGCCCGCTGCCGCGTAACGGCCCATGAGTTCGGCCGCATCAAGCACGTGACCTTGCATCGCCTGTTCTACTTCGGCGCGAATTGAGCCATACGCCAAATCGAGTTTCGTATCGAGCGCGTAAAGGTGGAAAAAGTAGCGATGCTCGCCCGACGGCGGACGCGGACCGCCGTACTGAGTTTCGCCCCAGCTATTCGCGCCCTGGCGCGCGGGTGCTTCCGGCGCGTGATCTTCGTCGATGTCCCCCGTCTTCGGATCGATGTCGAAGACGACCCAATGAGTGAACAGCCCGCTCGGTGCGTCCGGATCGTCCATGATCAGGGCCAGGCTGCGCGCATCGGCGGGAACATCTTCGATGTGCAATGGGGGAACCTTGTTCTGATGGTAGCGCGAGTATTGCTGCGGAATGTGTTCTCCATCTCGAAATGCCGTGCTGGTGATTCGCATAAAACCTTCTCCTCCAATGCTACTCGCGAAAGCAAACAGCCTGAGACAATACCTCAAGGCGCATGCCACGCCATGCGTTGAATTCAAAATGCCGGACAATGGATAGCGCGGCTTGCGAGGCGGATTCGCTGGTCGTAGTTTGCGCACTCATGTTTGAACTCGTTGCGCCATACGAACCTGCCGGTGATCAGCCGCAAGCGATTGCGAAGCTGACGCAGGCGATTCAATCCGGCGCGAAGCACCAGACGCTGCTCGGCGTCACTGGGTCTGGTAAGACGTACACGATGGCGAATGTCATCCGGAACGTGAATAAGCCGACGCTGGTGATCTCTCACAACAAGACGCTGGCGGCGCAGCTTTACGCGGAGTTCAAAAGTTTTTTCCCAAAAAACGCCGTCGAATACTTCGTCAGCTACTTCGATTACTACCAGCCGGAGGCTTATATTCCGCGCACGGACACGTTCATAGAGAAGGACTCGAGCGTGAACGACGCGATCGAGCGCATGCGGCTCTCTACGATGAGTTCGCTCATTGCGCGTCGCGACGTGATCGTCGTCGCCAGCGTGTCTTGCATCTACGGCATCGGCGCGAAGGAGGATTACGAGGCGTTCATCGTGCCGCTCGTTGTGGGGCACGAGATGAGCCGGGATGAACTGCTGTCACGGTTCGTGGACCTGCACTACTCGCGGAACGACATCGCTTTCGAGCGCGGGAACTTTCGTGTGCGCGGCGACGTGGTGGAGATTTGCCCCGGCTACACGGAAGACGCCTTGCGCATCGAATTCTTTGGGGACCAGATCGAGCGTATTACGAAGTTCGATCCACTCACTGGACACAAAATCGCTGATCAGCAAAGCACTGCGCTCTATCCAAGCAAACAGTTCGTCACGCCCAAGGCAAAGATGATGCGTGCCGTGGATGCCATCAAAGCGGAGCTGAAAGAGCGCGTGGCGCAATTCGAGTCCACGGGAAAGTTGCTCGAAGCGCAACGCATCAAGATGCGAACCGAGTACGACATCGAGATGATGCAGGAGATGGGGTTCTGCTCGGGCATCGAGAACTATTCGCGCCACATCGCCCAACGACCGCCTGGCTCGCGGCCGAGCACGCTGATCGATTTCTTCCCGAACGATTACATGCTCGTCGTCGATGAGTCACACGCGACGTTGCCGCAGATTTCCGGAATGTATTTCGGTGATCGTGCGCGGAAGGTGACGCTGGTCGAACACGGCTTTCGGTTGCCGAGCGCGCTCGATAATCGGCCGCTCAGCTTCGAGGAATTTCGCGCGATGCATCGGCAGGCGGTTTACGTCAGCGCCACGCCGGGCGCGCAGGAAATCGAGTGGTCGCAGAAGGACGCGCTGGCGATTGGCCGCGCTGTTTTCAATGACGAACCGATTCTTACCGCACCTGATTTGGAGCCGGCGCCGGGAGTCGCCGGACGCCGCGCCGGCGTGGTCGAACTCATCGTGCGTCCGACAGGCTTGATCGATCCAACGATCACGATCAAGCCGTTGAAAGGACAGATCGACGACCTGCTTGAAGAAGCGCGCAAACGCATCGAACGGCGGGAGCGCGTGCTGGTCACGACGTTGACCAAGCGCACGGCCGAGGAACTGACCGACTACCTGCGCGACATCGGCATCAACGTTCGTTACCTGCACAGCGAGATCGATGCGATTGAGCGTGTAGAGATTTTGCGTGCGCTGCGCAAAGGCGAGTTTGATGTGCTCGTGGGAATCAACCTGCTGCGCGAAGGACTGGACCTGCCGGAGGTTTCCCTCGTGGCGATTCTCGACGCGGACAAGGAAGGCTATCTGCGCAGCGCCACCAGCTTGATCCAGACTTCCGGCCGGGCGGCGCGTCATCTGAACGGCGAAGTGATTCTCTATGCCGACGTGAAGACGCAGAGCATCCAGAAGTTTCTCGCCGTGTCGAATTACCGTCGCGAGAGACAACTTGCCTACAACAAGGAGCACAACATCACGCCGCGCAGCGTGAAGCGCGCGATCGAGGAGAGCCTGAGTTCGCGGGACGATCAGCAGAAGAAGGCGGCCGCAGTGTTGAATGATACCGCGGGCAACTTCGACGTGGCAGAAACGGTGCGCCAACTCGAAGAAGAAATGATCGCGGCGGCAAACAATCTGGAATTCGAAAAGGCCGCGCTGAAGCGCGACCAGGTTCGCGAACTCAAACGCAGCACTGGCATGGACACCGGCCCGAAACCGGTGGGCAGCGAAGCAACCCGCGCGGTGAGTTATGGCAAGCGCCGCAAGGCGCAGCGCGAGCGGGCGTAGCGGTTTTGGATTGCCGCCATGGAAGCGAGTACCGCCACATTGACGCAATTCGACTCGTTTGCCATCTTCACAACATGAAGCAGGATGAACTGCGCCAGTTGGTTCGCGAATCCGACACGAAGCCTTTTCGCCTCTGCATGGATGATGGTCGCAACTACACGGTGAATCATCCCGATTTCGCCATGGTCGCGGACGGTGCCGTGATTTTGGGCAGCGGTCCCGGTCATGAACTCGGCGGACCGAGCTTCGTCATCTGTTATTTCGAACACATTTCGCGCGTGGAACTGCTGAAGGGGCGCAATCGCAAGGCTGCGTAGATTGACCGTGATCGTAGACAACAGT
>DATHEW010000349.1:0-6253 GCA_035318425.1 Candidatus Acidiferrum sp.
CTCGATGGCGCCCGTGCCGTTGTTCGTGAGCTTGGCTGCCTGAAGAAAATTGCTCGTGTCCGTCGCGCTGCCCAAAACGATTTCACCCGTGCCCGCGAGGCGAATCCGATCCGACGCGCTGTCGTAAGACGCCGTGACCGAACCGCTCGTCGCGGTGCTGATCTTGTCGAAAACTCCCTGCAACGTCTCGGTCCCAGTGATGGTGATCTGCTTTCCATTCACGGTGAACGTCCCGGCGGTCACCGGTGTTTTGAATGCCGCATTGCTCAGCGCGAGGGCGGAGACATCGTTCGTGGCGTTCAGCTTCGCGCCCATGTCGCTGGTGCCCTGGAGCATCGCCGCCGTGGCGAGCTGCGTGATCGAGAAAGCGTAGGAACCGAGCGGCGTGGCTGCGCTGCTCGTGGCGGTGGCGGAAGAGGAATTCGAAGTCGTGACGCTGCGGGTGTCAAAAAGCGACGCTTCCTTCAGCGCCTTCATGCGATTCTGCAGCACACCGAGCTGCGTCTTGATGCTGCTGAAGGCGTTGTTGCGCTGCTGCAACGTGCTCTGCTCGGAGCGGAGGCGGCTTTGCGGCGCGCGTTCGACTTCGGTCAGTTGTTCGACCACGGATTGCCAATCGAACCCGGTCGCCAGTCCTGAAAGAGAAATCGCCATATCGAGTTAACGCCGTCATCGACGGTTCCGCGCGTGGCTTAAGGAAAATAAAATCCGGGCGGCGCCGAAGCGCCGCCCGGACGGGGGCAGTTGCGAGCGATTAGCTCAAGAGCCGCAGCACTGACTGCGGAGCGCTGTTCGCCTGCGACAACATCGCCGTGCCGGACTGCACGAGAATGTTGTACTTCGCATAGCGCGTGCTCTCTTCCGCGACATCGACGTCTTTGATGCGGCTGCTGGAGGCATTCATGTTGTCCTTCAATACACCGAGTTGCTCGTTCGTATAATTCAAACGACTCATGCTGGCGCCGATCGTCGCGCGATCAGTCGCGAGCTGCGTAATGGCGGCCTTCACATTCGTGAGAGCCGTCACGGCGTTTGCCGCGCTCGAGATACCCGAGCCGATGGCGGTCGTGTACGCCCCCGCCGCCAGGTTCACACCCGACATCGAGAACGTGCTGCCTTCACCGTCAGTCGTCACTGACAACGCGGTGCTGCTGAACAAGCTCACGCTGTTGAAGTCTTTCGACGAAATGTCAGTGACATAAGCGCCGAGAGTCGAAAACTCGGAGTTGTAAAGTGTGCGGTCCGCGTCCGTCTTTGTGACGTCCTGCGACAGAATCGCCAGCTCACTCATGCGGTCCAGTGCCTTGCCAACCTTTTGCAGAAACCCGTCCTGCGTTTGACTGAACGACAGGGCGTTGCTGACATTGTTCGAGGCCGCTGCAATGCGGTTGACCTGTGCGTCAAACCGAAGTGCGACTGCCGCGCCTGCAGCGTCGTCTTCGGGTGAAATCAGCTTCGACCCGCTCGACAAACGCGCCAGGGATTTGGCCAGGTTGCTGGATGATTCCGCGAGCAAGCGTGCGCTGCTCTGCGCTGATGTATTTGTATTAATTACCATGGGACTCCTTCCTTGAGTCACCCTCTTGCGAGGGTTTTCAATAGCGGCAATCCATGCCGCAAGCCGGGCCTTTCCAGAGGCGCCCAGCATTCTCCCCGCGGGCTGTCTCCGGCCGCCCGCCGCACGTGTCTTGCGACAGGCGCGGTATCGTCCGAGTCGTGCGAAGCTTAACAAAAATTCCATTCGTTCTTTACCGCATCCGGATTCGAGACTGGGAGAGACCACTTCTGGCTGAGCGATTCCAAACGCATGAGAATACGGTCCAACGAATAAACGTGCGTAGTTAAAGCGGCGGCGGTCATTCCACCATGGCAAACGCACCAAAACGCGCCAACGAGTCGGGCCGCGTTCAGCGGCCCGACCGAACGATCGAAGCGTACGCCAGGCATTCCCTCCGCTGAACGCGGGCGGATGGCCGCAGCGCGGCCATTTCCACCATCATTTCCGCTTTGACGCGTTTGCCCTGGTCATTCCACAGTTGCCACTCCCCAGCACAATGCGGACAATCCAGGCGGCGGGCGCGTGGCGGAATTGGCAGACGCGCGGGACTTAGGATCCCGTGGAGTAATCCGTGCAGGTTCGACCCCTGTCGTGCCCACCATTCATAAACGATGCATTAACCCGGCTCTCAAAGGCCAATTCAGTTGCCCTCGTCCTTCACAGCTTCTATAAACGCGCAGCACTCCATGGGAATTTTCTCGCCATCGGTTCGCCGGATTCTACGCCGCGTTGTGCTCTTCGCCTTCTTCCTTTGCTCCCTCCACGCGCGGGCGGAAATCATCTTCGACGTGTTTGTCGGCTACGGCCTCGGAGCGAGCGATGGCGTGGTGGCTGAGGCGAGTTTTTTTCCTGTCACGGTGGAGGTGCAGAACAACGGGCCTGGGTTCAATGGAGTCGTGGAGATCGTCGGCGGACAATTCGGCAACGGTCAACGCCGTCTCGTGCCGTTGGAGCTGCCGAGCGGAACGAAGAAGCGTTTCGTCGTGCCGGTCTATTGCGCCGGCAAATTCAAGACCAGCGTTGACGCCCGCTTACGGAACGAGAAAGGCAAAATCGTCGCCGAACAACTGAATCTGGAACCGCGGCCGACCACCGGCCATGTGGATTCGCTCAGCCCGTTGATCGCCAGCCTGCCCCGCACGCACTCGGGCGCCGCGGGGCTGCCTGAGCCGGCGCGGAGAAGCACGCAGCTCTCGCCTGCCGCCACGCATCTGAACGCCGAGTCGTTTCCAGAGAACCCGATCGCGCTCGATGGCATCAGCACGCTCTATCTCCACTCGTCACGCGCGCCGGAGTTGAAAGTGCCGCAGGTGAACGCCCTGCTCGCGTGGCTGCACGGTGGAGGGCGGCTGGTCGTCGGCATCGAACAGCCCGGCGATGTGAACGCCACCGAATGGTTGCAGACGATCCTGCCGTGCCAGTTGGGCGAGGTGAAGACAGTTGAAAGGCACAGCGCGCTTCAGGAATGGTTGAATCAACTCGGCTATACCGACGAAGTGATCTCTCGTTCCGGCGCCACCACGAATGTTTTCACGAATCTGCTTCCCGACGACAAGTTCGAGGAAGCACCGCTCCAGGTGATAGCCGCGAAGCTTCGCGACGGAAATACCATCATCGGCAACGCCACTCAGCCGCTGGCGATTTCGGCGCCGCGCGGTCGTGGCGAACTGGTGGTGTTGCTCTTCAGTCCGGAGCTTGAACCATTTCGCTCGTGGCTCAATCGCAGTTGGTTCTGGGCCAAACTTTCCCACGTGCCGATCACGTACCTCGCCAGTGGCAACATCAGTTCCTATCCCAACACGTCGCTCGATGGCGTGTTCGGGGCGATGGTCGATAGCCGCCAAATCCGCAAGCTGCCCATCGGTTGGTTGCTCTTGCTGCTCATCGTTTATCTGATCGTGATCGGGCCGCTCGACCAGTATTGGCTCAAGAAGATCAACAAGCAGATGCTCACGTGGATCACCTTTCCCGCCTACGTCGCCATCTTCTCCGGCCTGATTTATTTCATCGGCTACACCCTCCGCTCCGGCGAAACGGAATGGAACGAACTTCAGATCGTGGACGTGATCCCGCATGGCGCGCGCGCCGATCTGCGCGGGCGGACGTACGGCTCGGCCTATTCACCGGTGAACGCCACTTACTCACTTGCGAGCGATCAGCCGTTTGCGACATTGCGCGGTGAAGTCAGCGCGAGCGTGGGCGAACATGCCGAGCGTGACGACGCGGTCGAACTGGTTGGCAACAGCTTCAAAGCAAAGCTCTCGGTGCCGGTGTGGACCAGCCAGCTCTACGTGAACGATTGGTGGCGTCAGGACAACACGCCGATGGACTTCACGGTGGTCGCGGACCGCAATGGCCAATACACGATCGAGATCAAAAATCCCGGCGGCAAACGCATCACGCAAGCGAAGGTCATCATCGACAATTACGTCTATGACGTTTCGAATTTCAGCAAGCCGTTCACGATCACGCGCGGCAGCGGACAACCGCTTGCGGCCTTTGTGCAGAACCATCAGCAGCATTTCAATAACGCCGTGAGTGCGCGCAAAAGCCAGTTCGGCAGCCGTTACGGCGGGCACCTTGAAGATGTGTTCAACAGCGTCGCGGCGGCATCGTTTTTGTCTGCCGTGGTGCCGGACCAAACGCAGGCGCAGCAACAGCCCTTTATGTACTCCGGCCGGTTTGTGTCTCCACGCGGCTTCGACCTGATGAGCGATGTGCGGCGCGAATCCGCGGTGTTGATCGCGTACCTGCCCGACCAGACCTTCGCCGCGCCGCTGAACAAGTTTAACCCGCGCATGTCCCGCAAGAACTCCGTGGTTCGCGTGATCACGCCGGTGAAAAAATCTTAACGTATGGAACCGCTTGTTTCCGAATCACCCGTCACTTCTCCATCCGCCGGCGCGGCCAGCGCTGCGCCGCCGGTGCCCGCGGTGCAGACCGTTGGCCTCACACGCACGTACGGGACAATGACCGCGCTCAACTCGCTCGATCTCACTGTGAATCGTGGCGATCTTTTCGGCTTCATTGGCTCGAACGGGGCGGGCAAGACGACAACGCTCCGCATCCTCGCCACGTTCCTCACGCCGTCAGCCGGACAGGCGTTCGTGCTCGGTCACGACGTGGTGCGCGAGGCCGATGCCGTTCGTCACGTCATCGGTTACATGCCGGATTTCTTCGGCGTGTACAAGGACATGGAAGTCACCGAGTATCTCGATTTCTTCGGCGCGTGCTATCGCATCCCCGCCGCTCAGCGCGAGAAGACCGTCGCCGACGTGCTCGAACTCGTCGGGCTTACCGAGAAAAAAGGCGCGCTCATCGGCGCACTCAGCCGCGGCATGCAACAGCGACTGGGCCTCGCCCGCGTGTTGATCCACGATCCGCAACTCCTCCTGCTCGATGAACCGGCCAGCGGCCTTGATCCTCGCGCGCGCATCGAGATGATGGCGATTCTTCAGGAGCTTCAACGCATGGGGAAGACGATCATCATCTCGTCGCACATTCTGAGCGAGCTGCAGACGCTGTGTAATCGCGTCGCGATCATCGAGCGCGGCCGCCTGATCTACACAGGCCCGGTGCAGGGCGCGACACGCCAAATCTCCGAGACACGTGTGATGTGGGTGAAACTCCCGATGGAACAACACCAGCGCTCCATCGAATTACTACGCGCGCGTCCCGAAGTGCGCGAAGTAGAAGCCGTGCTGGATCGTTTGAAGGTGACCTTGCAAACGCACGAAACGGATCCCTCCGTGATCTCCGAGTCCCTCGTCCTCAACGGCATCAAGCTCCACGGCCTGCGCGAAGACGAGATCGGCCTCGAAGAAGTCTTCATGCGCGTGACGAAGGGGGAGACGCAGTAGCGGGACGGGACGGAGTCTCCCGCGAAATGTCCACCGCATTCATTGTCCAAGCTGGCGGATGGCGAAGCCCTTAATGTGGTCAATCTTCTTCCGGGCGAATCGAACCAGCTTCCGGCTGTTCTCCTCTGAGTTCGTAACCTGCTCCGTCAAGCGCTGCTCCGCCATTCCGATGTATTCGAGTGCCGTTCGGCAATCTCCCTGCCTAGCGTAATCCTCGGCGAGGTTGACCGCGCCGACGTAAGAGCCTCCGTCCAGTGACCGAATATTCATGGCCATCGCGGTTTCGAGGTCCGGTTTGCCGGTCGCCTCGCCGCGGCGAAAGCTTTCTGCAAGCAGGCCGTCAGCGTCAGCGTTTCCACCGCTAGACGCAGCGCGAAGCGCCTGCATGGCTGTCTGGGCGATCATTTGTGACATGTCGCAATAGCAGTCTATGCAGACACGTTGTGCCTCTGCGTCACCAGCCTGCGCACGCTTAATAATGGCTGTGGCCTTCGCTGGATTCTGCATCGCCATTGCTTCGCCGAACCCCTTGAACCCAAACAGCAGTCGTTTCAGCATAATCTTCCTTTCATTGGTTCACGCGCAATCAAGTGGTCTAACGAATCAAGTTCAGCGACGGCGAGAAAGGAGCGTGAGAAGTGAAACAGGACCGTAATCGAGCCGTTCGATGGAGCGCATGGTTTAGGCCGCTGCGCTAGAGTCTAGAGCGATTGCCAAAAATAATTTCCGATTCGCGAAAGAAAAGGCTGGTACAAATTGGCACACTCTGGTTGAAACTGAGTGTTGCCGCGGCCCGAGTTAAAGCCCAACCCGGAGAACGCCACGCTCGATGAGT
>DATHEW010000350.1:0-6456 GCA_035318425.1 Candidatus Acidiferrum sp.
ACTGTGTCGAATAAAAAAGCGAGGCTCGGCTCATCCGAACCTCGCTCGTGAAAAAATTTCGCGAATCAGTAACGATCCCGGCGTCCGCCACCACCACCGCCGCCTGAATATCCGCCGCCACCACCACCGCTGCGACCGCCACCGCCACCTCCACCGCCGCCGCTGCGTTCTTCGCGTGGGCGCGCTTCATTGACAGTCAGCGCGCGTCCATCGATTGAAGCGCCGTTCATTGCGCTGATGGCTTTCTGAGCTTCCTCGGGAGTGCTCATGGTCACGAAACCAAATCCGCGCGGGCGGCCTGTGGCTCGGTCGATCATCAGGTTCGCTTCCAGCACGGTGCCGTGCGCGGCGAACGCGTCCTGAAGATCGTTCTCTGTGGTGTTGAAGGAAATGTTTCCGACAAACAGTTTATTACTCATTGTTGTGATGCCTCTAGACTAACCCCTTGCTTCAGACTGTTCCCGACCGCCGGGTTTCGAATCATCACTGAACCGAGTTCACCTGTGATTTACCAGACCTTGAAACTGACAAGCTATCTATCAGACGGCGCGACACTCCGCTTTTTTGGCGGAATAGCAACTCTTTGTTTGCGAGGTTGCGGGGGGATTCAGGGGCGGAAGTGAAGCGAAACGCAACTCACGCTGCGGCAGCGTTTTTTCTTTTGGCGTGACCCAAGATTACGGCAGACGAGTGCAAGAATCGCGGTCGATGTGATCAGCAATGTCCAGAGCACCAGTCCGCGCGTGTCCGGTGTGGCCTCTCCGGTCGCCTGTAGCTGCCATTGCACAAATGACGTCAGCAACCAGCAGACTGGAACCAGCACTGCCACCCCCGCAAAAAAGCAAAACACTCGTTTCACGCTTCATTTGATCGGCAAATTGAAATTTTACTTGATCCTGCCCGCAATAGAACCTGCGCCGCAAAACGCAAAAGACGACAACGACATGGCAACTTCAACCGCTACTTCACAACTGCGTCTGCCATCACCGCGACGAGTTGCCTCCCGAATGCGAGGCGATCTTCAACGGTCGGGCGGCGTCCTGATTTCTTGCTCGTGCTGACACGCTGTTCCATCAGCAGCACAGGGATTCGCCGCTCGTTCCAGAGCCAATTCGCCGTGGTGCCTGGAGTTTCCCTGATATTCAACTTCTGGCTCGGATCGAATGTCGTTTCAGCGGCGAGCGTATCATAGAAGCGCTGCATCAGCTTGAGCGTTGTCGGTTCGTTCACTTGCGTATCGAGATGCTCGCCGGACTCCTCGTTGTGCATGTTGACCATGAGATCAATGCGGTGGCCTGTCTCGACATACGTGAGTAGCGATTTTTTCACGTACCAGATTTCCGGCATGCGTTCCAAAAAAACTTTGCGACGCAAATCCACTTCATCCCAATGACGGTTCACATCGTAGCCATTGGCGTTGAAACGCACCTTGCCGTTCGCGCAACCATCCGGGTCCACCATGGGCGTGAACTTGAACACCACTTTCTCTCGCAGCGCACGCGCGGACGGTTCATCCGAAGTAATGAAGCGCAACGCTCCTTCCATGACGTAGGAAGTGCCGGTTTCCCATGCGTGCTGCCGCGCCTGCAGCCACACGGTTTTCTTCTCGGCATCGGCCTTGGCGGAATCGGTCACTGTGACCAGATGAAGGTCGCGGGCTTGCACCGTTTTCCCAATCACCTCCACCCGCGCGGATGCCGATTGATTGATGTCGGTGAGCAAACGCAATAGACGCGAATGACTGTAAGGCGCTAGATGCGCGATCCAAATGCGATCATGGTCGGAACGAAATTTGAGCGTCGCTTCCTTCTTCGTGTCATCCCATTCCATCGCGGGGAAGTGTTGCCAAAGCTCGCCGTCATGGCTGAACACGGGAATGGTGTCCGCGTTCATTGCGCAACTGCCAGGCTTGTCGTTGTACTCTCCGACGAAATCCGTGAGGGTGAGCGTCACATCACGCTCGCCCACGTTATCCATGCGGAAGAAATACCAGTTCGCCTGCCGATTGCGTCCGCGCTCATCATATTGGCCCTCGACGAAACAACGAAATGTCGCGTCACCTAACTTCTCGATCTTCCCGAGCGACGCACCTTCGAAGCTCGTGTTGAACGTGATGGCAGCCTTTTTCTCAGCCGCGTCCACAAATGGAACGAACCAGGCGACGATGGCAACACACAGCAGTTTCCACATAGATATTTGCGCAATGTTCTCTCTTTCGAGAAAACCGCGCAAGCAAGTGCGTGACGAAGCATTGGCGAACGTCGGTTTCCATGAAACGTTGCTTCCATGAACGACGGTTTCCGAATCGAGCGAGATTCCATGGGCGAAATGCGAGTGCCGACGGTCGCGCTTTATGGGGCGCAGACAGCCCGCGCGCTTGAGAATTTCCCGATCAGTTCGCTGCGCTTCCCGCGTGAGTTCATTCGCGTTCTCGCACTCATCAAGAAACACGCGGCCCAGACGAACGCAGAACTGTCACTCCTCTCGCCGCATCTGACAGATGCCATCGAACGTGCGGCTCAAGAAGTGATCGACGGCGAGCACGATGCTGAATTCGCCGTGGACATTTTTCAAACCGGCTCCGGCACTTCCACGAACATGAACGCCAACGAGGTCATCGCCACGCGCGCCACACAAATACTCGGCGGCGACCCGCGCGTGCATCCGAACGATCACGTGAACTGCGGCCAATCGAGCAACGACGTTATTCCGACAGCAATCCACCTCGCGGCCGTCGAAGGCATCGAGCGGCGGTTGACGCCCGCGCTCGAACACTTGCGCGGCGCGTTGAGCGAGAAGGCCGGCGCGTTCCACGACGTACTGAAGATCGGGCGAACGCATCTCCAGGACGCCACGCCCATTCGCCTCGGCCAGGAGTTCAGCGGCTATGCCAGCCAGGTCGAGCATGGCATTGCACGGTTGCGCGCTGTTCTGCCGCGTCTCAGCGAACTCGCGCTCGGCGGCACTGCGGTCGGCACCGGCATCAACACACATCCCGAATTCGCGCGACGCACCATCGAAGCCATCTCGCAGGAAACGGGACTCAAGCTTCGCGAGGCGCCAAACCATTTCGAAGCACAGGCTGCGCGCGATGCGTGTGTCGAGGCGAGCGGCGCGCTGAAAGCCATTGCCGTCAGCCTGCTGAAGATTGCGAACGACATTCGCTTTCTCGGCTCGGGACCGCGGTTGGGTTATGGCGAATTGAAACTCCCCGCCACGCAACCCGGCTCATCCATCATGCCGGGGAAAGTAAATCCTGTGATGTGCGAGATGTTGATGCAGGTATGCGCACAAGTGATCGGCAATGACGGCGCGATCACCGTTGGTGGCTTGCTCGGCAATTTCGAACTGAACGTGATGATGCCGCTGATCGCGCACAACCTGCTTCAATCCATCGCACTGCTTACGAACGGGGCGCGCGTCTTTGCCGATCGCTGCGTCACCGGGATTGAAGCGGATCGCGAACGCTGCGAGCGCAGCCTCGAACAAAGCCTCGCTCTCTGCACCCCACTCGCGCCGGTGATCGGCTACGACAAAGCCGCTGAGATCGCGAAGATCGCTTACGCCACGCGACGCACGATTCGCGAAGTGGCGCAGGAGAAATCAGGCTTGAGCGAAGAGCAACTCGACCTCCTGCTTGATCCGTTGCGACAAGTGGAGCCACGCGGCTCATAACGCGCCCCTGGCAAGATGCGGGCGCACTCTTTCACGTTCCACCCGCGACGGTGTAACCCTGTGCCCGCAAATCCTCGGCGAGTTCCTTCTCCATTTGCGCCGCCGCCTCGAAAGGCATCGGGTTCAAGTGAGTAAAAAGCTCCGGCAAAAGCTGAACGCCGAACCGCTTCACGATGCGCGCCGAGTGTTCGCCATTCTTATGATTCCAGAAACGCTCCTCTGGCTGAAGTCCGGTCATCCCCACGTAAACGCACGCCTTCTTCGGGTCGGCCTTCTTGTTGAGCGCACGCACCTTGCGGTCCTTCGCCGCTGCCGGAGCGAGCAGGACGACGTAAACGTGATGATGAAACTCCGGGCGTTTTGGAGCCGTGCGTGCTCTGAGTTGCCGAAACGTTTTGCGACGCATGAAAGAGGTTCGAGAAGAGCGCGAAGTCGGCGCAGGGTTTCTCTCGTCGCGCCTGCATGACCTTCGCGAGAAACGAATTACTTCGCCGCGAACTTGAAGATCGTCGTGCTCTTGAACGTATCTCCTGGCTTCAGGACCACGCTCGGAAAACTCGGCTGGTTGATCGCATCCGGGAAATGCTGCGTCTCCAGACAGAACCCGCCGTACTTCACATACGACACGCCGCCCACACCCACCAACTTCCCATCCAACCCGATGCCGTTGTAAAGCTGCACGCCCGGCTCCGTGGTATGAACTTCCAGCACGCGACCGTTCTTCGGCTCATACGCGCGCGCGGCGAGACCCAGTTTGTTGCCGCCGCTGTTCAACACGAAATTGTGATCGTAACCGCCGGGAAACTTCTTCAACTCCTCGATGCCATCCGCCATTGGTTTCGGCTTTGTGAATTCCAGCGCCGTGCCTTTCACCGGCGCGAGTTCACCCGTCGGGATCAATGTGTTGTCAACCGCTGTGTAACGGTCCGCGTTGATGAACATCTCCGTGCCCAGCGTGTCCCCAGAGCCGGCGAGATTGAAATAGCTGTGGTTCGTCAGGTTGATCGGCGTGGCCTTGTCCGTCTTCGCACGGTAATCGATGCGCAGTTCGTTATCGTCGGTGAGCGTGTAAGTAACCGTGACGTCCAGGTTGCCGGGATAACCTTCCTCGCCGTCCTTACTCACGTAGTGAAACTCGATCGCGTTCTTCTCCGCGAGCGGCTTCGCTTCCCACACCTGTTTATCGAAACCCTTCTTGCCGCCGTGCAAGTGATTCGGTCCATTGTTCACCGCCAGCGCGTATTCCTTCCCATCGAGCGTGAACTTTCCTTTTGCGATCCGGTTCGCCACGCGTCCGGCAATCGCGCCGAAGAACGGATGTCCCTTTTGGTACTGCGCCAGATTGTCGAACCCGAGTACGATGTTCCCGAGTTTTCCATTTCGATCGGTGGTGTGAATCTCGGTGATGATGAGGCCGTAGTTGCTCACCTTCACGACGGTGCCTTTCTTATTCGTGAGCGTGAAAAGCTTCACGGATTTGCCGTCCGCCGTGCCCCAGTCCTGTTCCGCGATTTGCGTCATAGTTTTCCCTTTTGATTCAAATTGTTTCGTCGCACAGCCTGCGGTGCAAGCAACGAGCAGCGCGACATTGGCGAAGGCGACCGCAGCCGATTTCAAACGAGATGTCTTCATGGCGATGAAAGTGAGTCTCGCGAAGCCCGCGAAATTTGCGAAGGCAATTCTGCTTGGCGCTTCAATCGCTGAAGATGGTAGTGAGTGCTGTCCTCACCGCTTCGCAACGAACCGGAGCAATTGCGTCACGTCGTTCCGCAACCTGAGCTCATCAATGGAGCAACGCGCTTTGCGTTTCCAATTCACGCGTTCGGTTGAAGTGCCAGGCGTATTCTGCGGTTCCGTTTCCAGCCAGAGATCTTCGAGATTCACCAAAACCAATTCCGCTTTGCTGCGGGCGAGAAATTTCAAGAGCGCGGCGAGAACCTTTTGGGCATCCGCGTTGCCAGTTAGCAACTTCTCACGACGCAGAAAACGTTCGACGACCTTTCGAAGCTCAGCGCGCCGATTCGCTTCTTCACTCGCTTCCTTGGCGGTGAGCAAGCCGAGTTGTCGCCGGTCAGCGATGTCGAGCCCGGTCCAATGCGCCGCCCACATCGGCATGTCATGCGTGTTGACGCTGGCGACGCAGCCGGGCGGCGGCTCGCACAAGGGCTGTTTCGCATTCGGCTGCTCTTCGTATTGCGCCACATACATCTGGCGCAGACCGTGCCGCTTCATGGAACGATTCACCTCGGGCGGCACCGTGCCGAGATTTTCGCCTACGAGCATGGTCTGATGCCGGTGCGATTCGAGACAGAGGATCGCGTAAAGTTCCTCTGCGTTGTAACGCACGTATGCGCCGTCCGCGGCGCTCGCACCGCGCGGGATCCACCAAAGCCGATGCAAGCCCATGACATGATCGAGCCGGAGCAATCCGGTATGCCGCATCTGAAAGCGCAGATAGTCGATGACGTAACGGTAGCCCTCGTCGCGATTGTGTCGCGGATGGAGCGGTTGAAATCCCCAGTCCTGGCCTTTGGTGAAAAATGCGTCCGGCGGCGCGCCGACGCTCGCGCCGCTGACGAAAAGTGATGGGTTCGCCCAGATGTCGTAGCCGTCCGGATTCACACCGAGCGGCAAATCGAGATAGAACTTCACGCCATGCTCGCGACAACTGGCAAGCACAGCGTCCATCTGCTCCTGCACGAGCCATTGCGCAAACAAGTGATAGCGCAGAGCGGTTAAGTCGTAATCGCCGGAACGGATTTGTCCGTTGCGCAAGCGCTC